>CAJCBY010000383.1 GCA_903960725.1 uncultured Cytophagaceae bacterium
ACTTAGATTCCACGAATCAATTAGCGAAGTCGATCTTGTATAATTTGAATCCGCGCGATAACGAATTGTTAGCGACGATGACGGGGAATTTCCAAGATGGAACGATCGTAGGAAAGATGCAATTTGGCTCTGGCTGGTGGTTTATGGACCAAAAAGACGGAATGGAAAAGCAGATCAACGCCTTGTCTAACATGGGGATGTTAAGCCACTTCGTGGGCATGTTAACGGACTCCAGAAGTTTCCTTTCGTTCCCAAGACATGAGTATTTTAGAAGAATCTTGTGTAATTTACTAGGCGAGGACGTGGAAAATGGCGAATTGCCGGCGGATATTGCTTGGTTAGGCAAACTGGTGCAAGATATCTCGTATAACAACGCGGCAGGATTTTTTAATTTCGAAGAGTAATGAAGAAAGTTATCACTTTTGGGGAAATCATGGGACGTTTAAGCCCCGCGGGCTATGGACGTATTACCCAAGCGCAATCACTGAACATCACCTATGGTGGCGGCGAGGCGAACGTGGCGGGCGGATTAGCCCACATCGGGATCCCGGCGGAACACGTGACTTGTTTCCCAAACAATGAATTAGGTAAAGCAGCCGCCGGCTATTACCGCCAAGTGGGCGTTGATATGTCGCATACAGCCTATAAAGAAGGTCGTTTAGGATTGTATTTTGTGGAGTTTGGGGCAGCGATGCGTCCGAGCAAAGTGACTTATGACCGCACAGATTCAGCTTTCGCGAATCTAAATCCGGCTGATTTTAATTGGAAAGAAATATTTAACGGTGCGGGTTGGTTCCACTGGACGGGCATTACGCCGGCCATTTCGGAAGCCGCAACAGTGGCTTTAACAGCCGCGTTAAAAGAAGCGAAAGCGCAAGGTTTGACCATTTCGGCGGATGTGAATTACCGGAAGAACCTTTGGCAATATGGTAAATCAGTGAAGGAGGTAATGCCTGCTTTAATCGCGCAATGTGATATTATTGTGTGTGGAAAAGGCGATGCAGAGGATATCTTGGATATTGTTCCAGATGGCCGTGCAAAAAGTGGCTGGCACGATATCTGCCTTCAGATTAAGGAGCAATTCCCTAACTTGAAGAAGATTATAAATACCAAAAGAGGGCAGATTTCAGCCTCTCAAAATACCTTGTCCGCGACCTCCTTCGATGGTTCGAAAGTCCTTAAATCAGATACGGTAGAAATCACTCAAATCGTCGATCGCATCGGCGGTGGAGATGCCTTTATGGCTGGATACATTTATGGAAACTTGGTTTATGGCGATGAGGCGAAGTCTTTGGCCTTTGCTGTAGCAGCCTCTGCGTTAAAGCATACGATCGAAGGGGATATTAATTTATCGAACTTAGACGAGATCGAGACCGTGATGGGCGGGGATATAACAGGACGATTAAAAAGATAATAATGGCTAGAAATTCAGCAGATGTAGTGTACTCTCGATTAGCGGAAACGCCTATCGTTCCTTTATTTTTCAACGCCGATCAAACGATCGCCCAAAACGTGTTGAAAGCCTGCTACGATGGCGGAATTCGCGTATTTGAATTCACTAATCGTGGCGAAGCCGCTCCGGCGATTTTCGCGAAACTAATCGACTTTTGTGAGAAAGAATGCCCGGATTTAGTGCTAGGAATAGGTACGATTTACGATGCAAAACAGGCGACTGAATTCATCGAAATGGGCGCTGACTTTATGTTACAACCGTTCACCACTGCCTCAGTGGGTGAAGTTTGTGCGAAACACAACATCCCTTGGATGCCGGGCACGATGACTTTGACAGAAATTCGCAACGCGGAGATTTTAGGCGCGAAATACGTGAAAATTTTTCCAGGTAACGTAGTCGGTCCAGCCTTCATGAAGGCGATTCAGGGACCGATGCCGAAGACCAAAATTATGGTAACCGGTGGTGTGGAGCCGAACCGCGAAAGCTTACAATCGTGGTTTGGGGCAGGTGCCGCGGCCGTAGGGATGGGCTCTCAATTATTTCCGGCTGAGTTAATTCAAAAACAAGACTATACCTCTATATCAAACACGATTGCTAATCTAATCAAAACCTATCACGAACTATAATATGGAAACAATTGGAAAGTACCGCTGGAAAATATGCGCTTTGCTATTTTTCGCGACCACGATTAACTATTTAGACCGTCAGGTTATTGGATTATTAAAACCGGTCTTAGAAAAAGAGTTTGACTGGTCTGAGACAGATTATTCGAACATTGTCATTGCTTTCCAAGCGGCTTATGCGATTAGTTTATTAGGTTTTGGCGGGATTATTGACCGTATCGGAACGAAATTAGGCTATTCCATTTCCATCGTGGTTTGGAGTATTGCAGCGATGATGCATGCTTTAGCGACAGGTACCATGAGCTTTGCGTTTATGCGCGGTTTATTAGGTCTAGGCGAGGCAGGAAACTTTCCAGCGGCGATTAAGACCGTGGCTGAATGGTTCCCCAAAAACGAGCGTGCGTTGGCGACAGGAATCTTTAATTCGGGAGCAAACATAGGCGCGGTGGCAGCACCGATTTTAGTACCTTGGATTCTAGGCGCCTATGGCTGGGAAATGGCCTTTATTGCGACTGGAGCAATTGGGTTTATCTGGTTGATTTTTTGGTGGCTCTATTATGAAGTACCTTCTAAGCACCAGTCTTTATCGAAAGCAGAGTTCGACTATATCCACGCGGATATGGAGGCAAAAGATGACAATGTAACGCCGGTGCGTTGGGCTAAGCTATTTGGATTCAAGCAGACTTGGGCCTTCTTTTTTGGCAAAATGTTTACGGATCCTATCTGGTGGTTCTTCCTTTTCTGGTTACCCTCGTACTTCTCTGAGCGCTTCCAATTAGACTTGAAAAAGCCTAGTTTAGAATTAATTATCGTCTATACGGCGACGACAATAGGCAGTATTGGTGGCGGTTGGTTATCAGGTTATTTGATTAATAAAGGCTGGCCATCTTTCAAGGCGCGCAAGTGGTCGATGTTTAGTTTTGCCATTGCGGTGGTGCCGATTATGTTAGCGCGTTACTGCGATAATATTTGGCAGGCCGTGGGACTTATTTCTCTGGCGGCTGCGGCTCACCAGGCTTGGAGCGCGAATATTTACTCGATCGCGACGGATATGTTCCCGAAGAAAGCGGTCAGTTCTGTGATTGGAATCGGGGGTATGGCCGGATCGGTGGGAGGTATTTTCTTCCCAATGATCGTGGGGGCTTTACTCGATAAATATAAATTACTAGGTAATATCAACGACGGTTACAACATCATCTTCTTGCTTTGTGGAAGTGCCTACATGTTAGCTTGGGTGATTATTTACACCTTAGTGCCTACGCTAGAGACAGCGAAGATCGACGACTAGTCCTTCTTTTTAAAGACTAGATTCTTAGTTAGTTCATTTAATTGGGTGATTTTCTGCTGAAAGTCACCCTTTAATGTTTTACGGGCAGCCTCTAATTGATCGAGGGAGGTTTGGATATCTTCAGGGATGACGTCTTCGAGGAAGGCTCTGATTCTTTTTGCCAAAGTAGGCGATTTCCCATTCGTGGAAATCGCAATCTTTAGATCCCCTTTTTGGACGATAGATCCTAAATAGAAATCACACAAAGGTGGTGTATCCGCGACGTTGCAGAGTAAATGTTGGGCAGCGGCTAATGCTTTTATCTCCGCGTGTAAAGTGGGCGAATCCGTCGCGCAGATAATTAAATCTAATCCTATTAAATCGGATGCTTGAAAGCCGCGCTCGATGATACGAACTTGGGGAAAATCTTGTAAATATTCCAGCGTTTCCGGGCGAAAATAAGGAGCGACTAAGGTCAATTTAGCCTCCGGCGAATTGCGTAAAATGGCTGAAGCCTTTTCTAGGGCAACGTTCCCTCCTCCCACGACCAAGGTCTGGATTTGATCCATTTTTACGAAGATGGGAAACATCGTGTTAGGCATCTACAACGGGGGCTTTTTTGCCGGCAAGTTGGCCACAAGCCGCGTCAATATCACGTCCGCGGGAGCGGCGAATATTTACGATCATTCGTTTGCTTTCGAGGAAGGCTGAGAACTTCGCAATCGCATCTGCCTCCGCATTCACGAAAGAAGATTGAGCAATCGGATTGTATTCGATGAGGTTGATTTTGCACGGGATGCCTTTGGCAAACTCATACAATTCGCGGGCATCTTCGATGGTGTCGTTGAACTTATTGAAGACGATGTATTCGAGCGTGATTTCGTTGCCCGTTTTGTCGAAGAAATACAATAGAGCCGTCTTTAGGACGTCCAAGGTATTGCTTTCGTTAATGGGCATAATCTGGTTCCGCTTCGTATCGTTCGCGGCGTGCAGGGAAAGGGCCAGATTGAACTTGACCTGATCGTCACCTAGCTTTTGGATCATCTTAGCGATACCCGCCGTGGACACCGTAATGCGGCGCGGCGACATTCCTAAGCCGTCTGGCGAGGTAATCTGCTCGATTGATTTTAAGACGTTCGCATAGTTCAAAAGTGGTTCACCCATCCCCATGTAGACGATGTTCGTCAGGGCTTGACCGTATTTTTCCTGTGCCTGATCGCGAATCAACACGACCTGATCGTAGATCTCGAACGACTCAAGATTACGCTTGCGGTCCATATAACCCGTGGCACAAAAGCTACACGTTAAGGAGCATCCCACTTGGGAGGAAACGCATGCCGTTACGCGCTCACGAGTGGGAATTAATACCCCCTCTATGAGGTTTTTATCATGTAATTGAAAGCTGGATTTGATCGTTCTATCAGAGCTGATCTGCGCCTCCGCAGTCGTCACAATCTGCAAAGAGAATTTCTCCGAAAGCCATTCACGCGTCGTCTTAGGGACATTCCCCATCGCGTCGAAACTGCGGGCAGCTTTCTTCCAAATCCACTCGTATACCTGCTTCGCCCGGAACGCGGGTTCTCCGGCTGCGAGCATCTCTGCCTTCAGCTGGTCAAAACTTAAATTCCGTATGGCAATTTTCTTGTCCAATCTTATTTCTTTAATAGCTCACTTACTTTTGCAGAGATGGCTTTACCGTCTGCTAATCCAGCTAATTGCTTAGAAGCTGCGCCCATTACTTTTCCCATATCCGCTGGGCTAGTTGCGCCTACTGAAGCGATTATTTCGGTGATTTTAGCGGTTAATTCTGCGTCGGACAATTGCTTAGGCAAGAATTCTTCGATGATGGCTAATTCCGCTTGCTCTTTTTCGGCAAGGTCTGGGCGGTTTTGTGCTACGTATACTTCTAATGAATCACGGCGTTGTTTTGCTGCCTTCATTAAGATTTTCATCTCCGCGTCTGCGCTTAAACCGTCTGCGCTAGACCCTGATGTTTCTTCCAAAAGAATCATGGATTTGATCGCACGTAAAGCACGTAAACGGTCTGCGTCTTTCGCACGCATGGCATCTTTGATACCATTTTCGATAGTTAATTTTAACGACATAGCTTGTTTTGATTAAAAATGAGCCTTGACTCCTTCTAAAAATTCCCGGTGGTTACTTAACCTCGGAACTTTATGCTGGCCGCCTAATTTCCCTCGTTCCCGCATCCAGTTGTGGAAAGTTCCGGCTGGGGCGATATGGACCAAAGGAGGGCCAAGCACTAAATCATAAGACCTCTTCGCATCGTAATCCGAGTTTTGCTCGCGGAGCGTTTGGTCTAAAATCTGTGCAAAGGTACGAAAATCTTTTGGGGCTTTTGAAAATTC
>CAJCBY010000384.1 GCA_903960725.1 uncultured Cytophagaceae bacterium
ATTAGGGCTTAGAATGGAGGCATGAAAACTGATTTTTTCTTTGGTCGTATAGGCATTCAATTCTCCGCCGTAAATTTCTAGGCGGTTAATTATCTGCATGTTGTTCTTTTTCTTCGTCCCTTTGAAGGCCATATGCTCCCAAAAGTGCGCTAAACCCTCTTCTCCTACTAATTCATCACGGCTTCCGATGTCTAACATAAGCCCTAAATGCGAGATCTCTGTGTGAAGCACTTGTCGGTGCACCACTGTGATTCCGTTAGAGAGGGTATGCAGGTGAATGGAATTCATAAATGGGGTTTTGATGAAAAATGTCTCAAAAATAAGTAATTTTATGGCTAATCGCGTCCTTTTCTTCTATGAATCCAGTTTCCAAGGTGTTAATTATTCAAACCGCTTTCCTCGGGGACGCTGTTTTAGTGACTTCACTTTTGGAAAAAATTCGAAACGAATCCCCAGAAACGGAGATTCATTTATTAGTAAGAAAAGGAAATGAGTCTATTTTTCAGGCCTACACACATCCTTGTTTAGCGCGCGTTTGGACCTATGATAAGTCTAATAAACGGGCGTCTTGGCTTGATTTACGCACTAATTTGAAGCAAGAATCCTTCGATAAAGTTTTCGTGGTGCAGCGATTCTTCGGCATGGGATTATTGAGTCTGATGATAGGGGCTAAAAAGGTAATGGGTTTTGCAAAAAATCCACTTTCCTGGTTTTTTACGAAAGCTTACCCGCATCCTTTTGGGAATGGAATCCACGAAGTGGAACGAAATACGGCATTATTGAGCGATTGGCTGGGGGATAAGGTCTATAAGCCCTTTTTGAATCCTTCGCAGGTGCGAGTTCCCGCTAAAAATTACATCTGTATTTCTCCCGGTAGTGTGTGGGAAACAAAACGATTGCCCATTCAGAAATGGATTGATTTTATCCATTTATTGCCTCGTGATCAAGCGATTGTGTTGATGGGGTCCCCTAATGAAACACATTTGTCAGATGAAATCGAACATGCATGCGATGGATGGCCCATTTTTAATGAGACTGGGAAACACGCGCTCTTAGCCTCTACGTCTATTTTTGCCCAAAGCAAAGGTAATTTCGTCAATGATTCAGGTCCGATGCACCTTTCTTCTGCTGTCAATGCGCCTACGGTCGCAGTTTTTTGCTCTACCATACCGGATTTCGGCTTTGGACCTTTGGCTGATCACAGTCAAATCATTGAGGTTTCTGAGAAATTAGATTGTCGTCCTTGTGGAGATCACGGCAAGAAAAATTGCCCACTAGGCCATTATGCCTGTGGAAATTACATTTCAACCCAAAAAATGTTATTAGGTTACGAAGCTCTCGAAGCAAGTAAATAAAGCACGGCCATTCTGACTGCCACGCCATTTTCCACCTGATCTAAAATGATTGAATGCGGCGAATCTGCTGCATCTGAACTTAATTCCACCCCGCGGTTTATTGGGCCAGGGTGCATTAAAACGATTTCTTTCGGTAATTCCTCCAGCATCGCGCGATTGATTCCGAAGAATTGTGAATATTCGCGAAGACTCGGGAAGTACTTGATTTGTTGTCTTTCTAACTGGATTCGAAGTACGTTTGCGGCATCGCACCAAGCTAAAGTGCTCTTTACATCGTGCGAAACTTCTACGCCTAAACTTTGTATGTGCTTTGGAATTAAGGTGCTAGGGCCGCACAGGCGAACTTCAGCTCCTTGCTTTTTCAAGGCATAAATATTTGAAAGGGCAACGCGCGAGTGCAAAATGTCGCCGATGATAGCAATCTTTTTGCCGGCTAAATCGCCTAGTTTTTCTTGTAAAGAGAAAGTATCTAATAAGGCTTGCGTTGGATGCTCGTGCGTTCCGTCGCCTGCATTAATGATATTGGCTTTTATATGCTTAGCTAAATAATGTGGCGCACCTGGACTAGAATGGCGCATCACAATCATATCCACCTTCATCGCCAGGATATTGTTTACGGTATCTAGCAAGGTTTCTCCTTTTTTTACTGAACTGCCTGACGC
>CAJCBY010000385.1 GCA_903960725.1 uncultured Cytophagaceae bacterium
AGATGCAGGATCTTCGAAGTATTTCTCCATCAAAGTCTCATCGAATTCAGCAACCGCTTCTAATAATTTCTCACGGTATTCAGTCGCCTCTTCTAACATATCATCTGGGATAGGTACCTCAGTGAATGTCATTCCTTTATCTGCCTCGTTCCATTTGATACCACGGAAGTTAACTAAGTCAACTACCCCTTCAAATCCTTCTTCAGCTCCGATAGGCAATTGCAACGGCACTGCGTAGCTACCTAACATTTCTTTCACTTGCTTACACACGTTTAAGAAATCAGCACCGGAACGGTCCATTTTGTTAACGAAACCGATACGTGCTACGTTATAGTTATCTGCTAAACGCCAGTTAGTCTCTGATTGAGGTTCAACACCGTCTACTGCAGAGAATAAAAATACTAGACCATCTAATACACGTAATGAACGGTTTACCTCTACTGTAAAGTCAACGTGACCTGGAGTATCGATAATGTTGATGTGGTAATCTTGATCGCGGTATTTCCAACCTACTGTCGTTGCAGCTGAGGTGATCGTGATACCACGCTCTTGCTCTTGCTCCATCCAGTCCATTGTTGCCGCACCATCGTGTACCTCACCAATTTTGTGGGAAACCCCTGCATAATACAGGATACGTTCCGTAGTGGTGGTTTTACCCGCATCAATGTGCGCAGCAATACCGATGTTTCTAGTGAATTTTAAATCGCGTGCCATTTTAAAAGGTTAATTATGAAATGATTTTTTTAATCCGTTTGTGAATCGTTTGTTAATTACCAAGTACTTGGACAACATTCTCGTTCGAGTACTTGTTTAGGGGTGCAAAATTACTGAAACTTAGTTAAATACAAAAGTTTTTTCGAAATGATTCACCGCTTTTTACAATTACTTTATCCCAAATGTTGTTTTGCCTGCGATCAGGTGCTTATTCGTTCTGAAAATTGGATCTGTACCCGCTGTCGATTCGAACTGCCTAGCCCCGGATTATTCCTAGAACAGCCTAATTGGATCTCGCACAAGCTTGATGGCTTGATTGAATACGATCGCGTGCATGCTTATTTTTTGTTTGCAGAGGGAGGGAAGGTGCAACATTTGCTGCACCAGATAAAATATAAGGGGCAACAGCAATTAGGGGAATATTTAGGCGCTTGTGTGGGGCGTTCCTTTTCACCGGCAGATTATGATGTTATTATTCCCATGCCCTTGCATCCATCGCGTCTAAAAGAGCGGGGCTATAATCAAGCGGCTTGCATTGCGAAAGGGATGGCTAGCGAGTCTGGAATTCCGTTTTCAGAATCTCACTTATTGCGAACAAAGCAAGTTGCATCCTTAATCGGATTGAATCGAGCAGAGCGTTACGCGAGTTTAGAGGAGGTTTTCGAGGTCAAGAGTCCAGAAGAGCTAGATGGGAAGCGGATAGTACTTGTTGACGATACCCTGACGACAGGCGCGACTTTTTTAGCGGCTGGGGCTAAAATAAAAGCAGCCAGCACGGGGAAATTGTCTTTCCTAGCGCTGGCTGCTTTGAAATGAGTTGTAGATTATCGCTTCGTTGGTTTTCCAGGGGCGAACATCGCGCAGCGGAAACCAATGGTAGACGATGATTCTCCTTTATCTAAATAACGACGTGTACCTGGGGATAACCAATAAGGTCCATCTGCCCACGAG
>CAJCBY010000386.1 GCA_903960725.1 uncultured Cytophagaceae bacterium
GAAGAAATACTCATCAGACCACAATTAGGGGACATCGAACTATGAGACCCTGGGATAAATACAGCATCACGGAATTACCTGAAATAGCCTCAAGCTTGATCAGGGAGACGAAAGACTACCCTAATGTGTGGTTGTTTCGAGGGGAAATGGGTGCTGGAAAAACGACTTTGATTAAGGAGATTTGCCACCAGTTAGGAGTGGCTCAATCCGTCCAAAGCCCCACCTTTTCACTCGTAAATGAATACTTAGATAGCAAAGGTAAGCCCGTGTACCATTTTGATTTATACCGACTGAAGAACGCACAAGAGGCTTTCGACATCGGATTAGAAGAATATTTAGACTCCGGACACTTGTGTCTCGTGGAGTGGCCGGAACAGGCGGAGGAGTTTTGGACCTTTGAACATCTCGAGTTAAACGTCTCCCACGTCGATGACGCGCACCGTAAATTAGAAGTCGTATGGCGAAGATATTAGAGCACAATCCCTTTCAGGACTTACTTTCGAAGCAAGGAATTGCCCCTTTAGAGGCGATGGCTTGGACGAAGCAGAATGCCCAAAGCATCCGCATCAGCCTCCCTAAGGAATCCGATCTGAACGAAAACCGCATTTCTTTGAGCCCACAAGCCGTTGCGTTATTAACCAATAATGGCCACGAAATTGTGATCGAAAAAGGCGCAGGAGAACGAGCAGGTTTCAGTGATTCTGATTATTTATTAGCCGGAGCGAGTGTAAGCGAGGATGTGGCGATGATTTGGCAAAGCGCGTTGACCTTAAAAATCACCCCTCCTACCATCGCCGAAATCGCGCGCATGAAGGAAGGCCAAGCTTTTATTTCAAGTGCCTCCTACCAACATTTATCCTCCGAGCTAATCGATGCGATTAATGCCAAAAAACTGATGGCCATCGGCCTGGAATTCGTCGAAGACAATGGCGGCGGCTTCCCATTCATTAAAATAATGGCCGAAATCGCTGGACAGTTGATCTTGCCCATTGCCACCGATTTGATTCAAAAGAAAAAAGGATTGCTTTTAGGACACGTCACTGGCGTTCCACCTTGCAATCTCGTGCTTTTAGGTTCGGGCCAAGTGGTGGAGCAGGTGGCGCGAGCGGCAGCGAGCGCAGGCATTCAGTTCCAAGTTTTCGATAAAGACATTTATAAATTACAACGCCTAAAAGCAGCGCTCGGTTTCCCCATCGTCACACAAGTGATTGATTCGGAAAATCTAGCCAAAGCTTTGCAAGACGCCCAAATCATCGTAGGTGCCTTGCGTTCAGACAGCGGAATAACTCCTTGTATTGTGACTGAAGAAATGGTCAGCAAACTGAATCCAGGAACGCTGATTTTGGATGTTTGTATCGATCAAGGCGGCTGTTTTGAGACCTCTGAACCATGCACCATTCAAAAGCCAACATTCGAAAAATACGGTGTTACTCATTTCTGTGTACCGAATATACCCTCTCTTGTGGCTCACACGGCTAGTTTAGCGATGAGCAACCTGATGACTTCCTTTATCTTGAAGGCGGGGAAGACCGGGGGTGTGGAAGAAATGCTTTGGCAAGGAAAATCCTTTATGAAAGGCGTATTCTGCTACCGAGGCTTCGTAACGCAACCGAGCACCGGAAAATTGTTTCACAAACCGGTCAAAGACATCCAATTATTATTACTAAGTAAGAGTTAAATCATGATCGAAGATTACACAGCCCTTTCGAACGCGCCTAATTCACCAGACTTAAATGGGAAATATTTAGGCCTCATCTCCTCGGATTTCATCAAAGTAGCCGATGCCCTAAAAGAAGCATCCTACCAAATCAAAAAACGTGGATTCTCCGATTTTCCCATCTTCGTAACCTCACAACGTCCCATCGAAATCGGCCAAAAGCTGATCGGCGTGGGCGAATTACACGAAAACAAGTGGCACTACCACGCTTCCATGATGGAAGAATTCGTGCAGCGCAAACTGATCGCAGAAGAAAACATGGAATTATTCGTACAAAACTTCAAAGACATAGAAGAATTCGCTTGCCTCTTTGTGGTGGATGGTCAGTTTACGAATTTTGTGTTTATTCCTTTTCCAGAGGACAAATAGCAAAGACCAAAGTGCAAAGTTCAAAGGGCAAAGAGCAAAGTCTAAATTAGGCTGAATTCTTTTGATTCAAGGTGATAATTGTACGTCCTAAAATCTTAAGAATCTCCTCCAATTCATCTAATAGTTGATTACCCTCTTCGATGTGTATCAGGTCTGATGCAACGAGTAATTTCAGCCAATAGCGGGTCTCTCTTGCTTCCTTGTAAGAAATTGAAATTTTGTAATGAAAATCTTTCTTCGAAAAACCTCCGATAGCTTCTTCCAAATTTGAGCCAATGGAAGTACTTGATTTTAAAAGCTGCTTGGACAACACAAATTCCTTCTTTTCATTTGATAATCGTATACAAACTGGAATTAAATTCAATGAAAATTGAAACGCTTTTTCTTGGACAATATTAGTATAGGTCATAGTGGTGTTTTTTTTATAAAACTACACTTGCAACCTTTGGGGACAAACTAAATAACTGATAATAACTACCAACTTAATTATAACTTCCAAATTTTGACTTTGAACTTTGAACTTTGGTCTTTGCTATTTGGTATTTGCACTTTGGTCTTTGCTATTTGGTATTTGAACTTTGGTCTTTGCTATTTGGTATTTGAACTTTGGTCTTTGCTATTTGGTATTTGAACTTTGGTCTTTGAACTTTGAAAAAGGATGAAAATCC
>CAJCBY010000387.1 GCA_903960725.1 uncultured Cytophagaceae bacterium
CTTGTGATTCCGAGTCATTAATCGGAATACCATTCACCGTCACATTCACACGCGTCGCATCTGATCCACGAATACGAATTCCGGTATATCCAATACCCGCACCTGCATCAGACGTGGTGACCACCGAAGGAGTAAAATTGAGCAAGATGGGCATATCTTGACCTAAATTACTTTTACCTAACTCTGCCGCTGACACATTCGAATAGGCCATTGCGGAATTTTCATCTGCCCGTGTCGCACGAACCACGACCTCATCCTGCAAGAAATTAGACTTTTTTAGCGCGATTTGATTGGCTTTATCAGCGGTGATTTCTATGGGCTCATAGCCCACAAAGCTCACAGTAATAATTGAAGTTGGTGAAATTGTGAGTTGAAACCGTCCTTTCGAATCAGTTACATTTCCTTTTTGGCTTCCTTTCACAGAAACAGACGCACCCCATAAGGGGGCTTTGGTTTCTAGATCGAAAACAGTTCCCTGTACTTTTTGTGCAAATACACTTTGCACACACAAAATAAGCGTAATAATAAACGTTGTTGCCTTTTTCATTTTTTTGAAATTTTAGCAACAGGTAAAGGAGCCAAATCCTGTTATGATTTAACTTTTTAACCCTTACATTGACGATTTTTTCTGAGTTTTCAGCGCTAAAAACTCGACAAAATCCCTTCGACGGCACTACCCGCATCAGGTTCAATGGGTATAATCTCAGCCTTTTTTAGAGGCACCCCTTTTTGTAGATGCACAAAGATACAAAATTTCCTACCTTTGCAAGCCCTACGTAAATTTTTGTAGGGAATTTTTGCACGTATGATCGTCAAAGAATTTCTCAGTATTTACCAGAGCGACGGAATTGTCCAAAGCATTTCTGATAAAATAACTACGTCCAAACCGGGCGAATCTCTCCACCTAAAAGGCCTTTGCGGCTCGCTTGACACCGTTTTAATGTCTGCTCTTCTGAAGGAGACGCAACCCTTTCTGATTCTCTGTGAGGAAAAAGAGGAGGCTCAATACGTTTATAATGACCTTCAAGCCTTACTAGGCGACACCTCCGTGATCCTCTTTCCGATGTCGCACAAGAAACCCTATGAATGGGAAGAAGTGGACAACGCGAATGTATTGTTGCGGGCGGAAGTACTCAATATTTTAAGTAATTATTCGGGCCAAAGCCTCGCCATCGTCACCTACCCTGCAGCTATGACGGAGAAGGTGATTAACCGAAAATCTTTGGTCAAAAACACCTTATCCATCCGGGTAGGTGATAAAATTGATCGAAATTTCGTGGCCGAAACGCTGAACGAATACGATTTTGAACGAACCGACTTCGTCTACGAAGCAGGCCAATATTCTGTACGAGGTGGTATTCTGGACGTTTTCTCCTATGCGGCGGAATACCCCTACCGACTCGATTTCTTCGGTGATGAGGTCGATAGCATCCGAACCTTCCACCCAGAAACCCAGCTTTCCATCCAATCCGTTTCGGCGATGCACCTCATCCCCGATGTGCAAACGAAACTGATCCAAGAAACACGAGAATCTTTCTTCACCTTCCTGCCAGAAAATACGAAGATCTGGATCAAAGATCTTAGCATCTTGAGCGATGTGTTGACAGAGAATTTCGAAAAAGGGACCATGGTGTACGAGGTCAATTCGTCCTCTGATATTAATCTGTTAAACAAACCCGAGGAACGTTGGGAAACAGCTAAGACGTTTAAAAAATCGCTTAAAGGATTTACTTGTGTCGAATTTGGCAAACGATCACACCTGAAAAATTCCGAAACCATCGTATTTCCTTCGAAGAATCCGGGCGCTTTTCAGAAGGATTTCGAACGTCTTGCCTCCACTTTACTAGACAACCACACCCACGGTTTTCACAACATTATCAGCTCAGAATCCCCGCGGCAATTAGAGCGCCTTGAGGTGATTTTTAACGAAATAAATACGAGTATTCAGTTCAAACCTTTGCAGATTTCGCTTCGTGAAGGATTTGTAGACGAACAAACAAAAGTGGCCTTTTATCCGGACCACCAACTGTTTGATCGCTTCCACCGCTACAAGGAAAAGAACAAATTCTCGAAAAACAAGGCCTTAACTTTAAAGGAGCTTCGGTCATTGCAAGTGGGTGATTTCGTCACGCACATCGATTATGGGATTGGACGTTTTGCGGGTTTAAATTTGGTAGAAACGGCGAATGGGGAGCAGGAGGTTATCCGATTGATTTACCGCGATGACGATGTCTTATCGGTTTCAATTCATTCTCTACATAAGATTTCCAAATATTCTGGCAAGGAAGGAGCCCCTCCTTCGATGTCGAAACTAGGCTCACCTGACTGGGATAACAAGAAATCTCGAGTAAAGAAGCAGGTTAAGGATATCGCCAAAGA
>CAJCBY010000388.1 GCA_903960725.1 uncultured Cytophagaceae bacterium
AATCGGCGGATTTTTCCCGTCCTCTGTTATTCGAGGCATGCTAGTGGCCATTGGAATCGTGATCATTTTAAAACAAATTCCTCACGCTATTGGCGATGATTTAGATTTTATCGGGGAATTTGAATTTGACCAAAAAGATGGAGAAAATACCTTCACCGAAATTATCAAATCGGTCTTATCCCTTGAAATGGGGGCCCTTATTATATCTGCAGTTGGGCTGGTTATCCTATTCTCTTGGACTAAACTAGGCCAAAAAATCGCCTGGATGAATGCCATTCCTGCATCACTTTTTGTGGTAGTAATTGGAGTCGCCATCAATGAAAGCCTCGGGATTTGGTTCCCAACATGGTACCTAGGAAATTCAGTGGATCACATGGTTAAACTTCCGGTTTTTGCCTCCACGAATGAACTAGTATCGGGTTTCATTACGCCTGATTGGGGCTTTCTAAGTAATCCTAAGGTGTATTCTGTGGCTGTTACGCTAGCGATTGTGGCTACCTTAGAATCGCTCTTATCTTTAGAAGCGACCGATTCATTAGATCCATTAAAAAGAATCTCCTCCCCTGATCGAGAATTACTTGCCCAGGGAGCAGGAAATGTAGTCAGTGGATTTTTAGGCGGTCTACCTATTACGTCTGTCATCGTACGTTCTTCAACCAATATTTATGCCGGAGGAAAAACGCGCATGTCTGGATTCTTCCACGGCATCCTGTTGTTAGTAGCTGTACTTTTTTTACCGCTCTATTTAAATAAAATCCCGTTAGCCTGCCTAGCGAGCATTTTATTATACACGGGTTACAAACTTGCCCATCCTAAGGAATTCAAAAAAGTATTTGCAGAAGGCTGGAAACAATATGTTCCCTTTTTAATCACCGTGGCGGTAGTAGTAGGAGTTGATTTATTGTGGGGAATCTTCATAGGCACGCTTGTAGGACTCGTTTTTGTCGTGATAACCAATTATTCATCGGTATTTACGGTATTCAAAAATGGGAATGATATTCTTATCAAATTCCAAAAGGATGTGACCTTCCTACACAAAATGTCCCTCAAAGAAACCTTACGAAAAATACCAGCAGGTTCAGAAGTATTTATCGATGCAACCAAGGTCCATTTTATGGATCACGATATCAATCTTCTGATTCAAGAGTTTATTAGTACAGCAAAAGAACGCGGCATCGAAGTCGATCTAAAAAAGAAATAACATGAATGAATATAAAAAATTACTCCTAAGCAATAAAGCTTGGGCAAGTGAGCGTTTAGAATTAGACCCAACCTATTTTGATAATCTATCAAAAGAACAAAACCCTCTTTTCCTATGGATTGGATGTGCAGACAGCCGAGTGCCAGCTGAGGAAATCACGCACGCAGATCCAGGCGATATTTTCGTGCACCGAAATGTGGCAAACATGGTGGTGCATACGGATATCAATCTGTTGTCCGTCTTGCAATATGCCGTAGAGGTTTTAGAGGTAAAACACATTATCGTGTGTGGACATTACAATTGCGGCGGGGTGAAGGCAGCGATGACCAACCACGATTTCGGGCTAATCAACAAGTGGCTGCGGAATATTAAGGAAGTGTATGAAAAACACTTCGAGGATTTGCACAATATCACGGATGAGACTGCTCGATTTAATAAACTCGTGGAATTGAATGTGGCGGAACAGATTCAGAATTTGGCCAAAACCACGATCGTCCAAAAGGCCTGGTCCAATAGAAAACTACCGCACTTACACGGCTGGGTATTTGATATTCACCACGGCGAAATCAAGGAAATCATTAATATCAACGCGGGCGAATGGGCTAGCCCGGTATTTCAGTACGATTTCTAAGCTTACTGGAATTAAAAAAAGCGGGGGCCGCTGCGCGGCCCCCTTTTACATATCAAATCGACTAAACCGTCGTCTTAATCTTCAATTCATCTAACTGCGCTTGCGCCAGTGGAGATGGCGAATCAATCATCACATCACGCCCAGCATTGTTCTTAGGGAAAGCGATGTAATCACGGATCGAATCAGTTCCACCGAATAACGAACAAAGACGGTCAAAACCAAAGGCCAAACCACCGTGTGGCGGCGCCCCGTATTCAAAGGCATCTAGTAAGAATCCGAATTGTGCTTGTGCCTCCTCCGGAGTGAATCCAAGTACTTCGAACATTTTCGATTGTAAATCTTTTTGGAAGATACGAATTGAACCTCCACCTACTTCCACGCCATTCACGACTAAATCGTAGGCATTTGCACGTACTTTACCGAAATCTCCAGCAAGCATCAATGGAATATCCTCTGGCTTAGGACTTGTGAACGGATGGTGCATCGCAAACCAACGATCCTCTTCCTCGCCGTACTCTAATAATGGAAAATCTACAACCCAATGTACTTTGTAATTATTCGGATCACGTAATCCCATACGCGTTCCCATTTCTAAACGAAGCTCATTTAATTGCTTGCGTACTTTATCACCTTCTCCTGAAAGTACTAAAATCAAGTCACCTGGCTCTGCGTTAAACGCCGTTGCCCACGTAGCTAAATCTGCTTCGGAGTAGAACTTATCTACCGAAGATTTCACTACGCCATCCGCTTGAACGCGAGCGTAAATCAATCCTTTCGCACCGATTTGTGGGCGGCGAACGAAATCCGTTAATTCATCAATTTGCTTGCGCGTATATTCGGCTGCGCCTTTCACACAAATACCTACTACCGTGTCCGCCGCATCGAAAACTTGAAAATCTTTGCCTGACGTCAAATCCACGCCCTCCCCTTTCAATTCCACGAATTTCATATCGAAACGAATGTCCGGCTTATCCGAACCGTAGTTTTTCATTGCATCTGCATAAGTAATGCGAGGCACCTGACCGATGTCAAAGCCTTTCACGTTTTGGAACAAATGACGAATCAATCCCTCAAACATGTTCAGGATATCTTCTTGCTCCACGAAGGACATTTCACAGTCGATTTGAGTAAATTCTGGCTGGCGATCCGCGCGCAAATCTTCGTCACGGAAACACTTCACAATTTGGTAGTAGCGGTCGAAACCAGATACCATCAATAATTGCTTAAAGGTTTGCGGAGACTGCGGCAAGGCATAAAATTCGCCTGGGTTCATCCGAGAAGGAACGACGAAATCGCGCGCACCCTCTGGTGTTGATTTGATTAAAACAGGGGTTTCCACCTCGATAAAATCTTGCTTATCTAAGTAATTACGTACTTCGCGACCCACGTGGTGGCGCAATTGTAAACTCTCGCGAATCGGGTTACGACGCAAGTCTAAATAACGGTATTTCATGCGGATGTCATCGCCACCATCTGTCTCGTCTTCGATCAAGAACGGAGGCAATTTCGCCGGATTTAACACGCGTAATTCGCTTACTTTAATTTCGATATCGCCGGTGGGCATTTTGTCATTTTTAGACAAACGCTCTACCACGATTCCTTTCGCTTCTACAACGAATTCACGGCCTAATGCTCTCGCTAATGCCAAAGCCTCCGCAGACGATTTCCCCTCCTCTAACATCAATTGAGTGACTCCATAACGATCTCGAAGATCCACCCAAATCATCCCCCCTTTATCTCGTGAACGCTGAACCCAGCCACAAAGAGTTACCTCGGTGCCCGCGTGTTCGATGCGCAATTCGCCATTTGTATGTGTA
>CAJCBY010000389.1 GCA_903960725.1 uncultured Cytophagaceae bacterium
ATATAAGAAACCATAAAATAGGATTGCATCCAGTGCTTGAATAGGTTGAAAGAACCAAGCCATCGCTAAGAAACCTCCATGGGCGATGCTGGAATAGGCGAGGAGTCGTTTGGTTTTGTTTTGGCCTAATGCCCCTAAATTTCCTAACAACAGCGTCAAGATAGCTAAGACAGCTAATTCATTCGCAAATGAAATCGGTAAGGCTGGCAATAAGCGCACCCCTATGAAGGCAATAGCCAGTTTAGGTGCGGTTGAAATCCAAGTCATCCAAGCGGCTGGCAAATGCTCCATCACATCCGGATTCCAGGGATGAAAGGGTGCCCAAGACATCTTAAACAACAATCCCACCGCAAAAAGTCCTAGCGCAAATCCGCGTAAATAGGGGTCCGCTACCGAAATACCCCGCGAGAAATCCACGCTGGTGAAATCCAGTGTACCAGTCAAACCATACAGCAATGAAATGCCATAAATAAATAGCGCAGACGACCCTAAACCGAATAAAACATAAGGTAAGCTGGCCCGAGAGGACTCTTTTCGCAGGCTAACTAACACATAGGTTCCCATCGACATAAATTCAATCGACAGGAATAAACTAAGCGCGTTCGAGCTCATAGTGCTCAGCAAGGCACCTAAAAGAATGGATAGAAATCCAGTAAGTTCTTCAAAGGTGAGTGATTTCTTGTGGATTTGGTTCATCAAAATGAGCAAAAACCCAATTCCTGAAATCAGGGTATTGATCGCATTTGAACCCAAATTTGCCTCAAACAAGCCAGACGCAAATGTTCCCACTGAGCTTAATTCAGAACGTTGGAAGCTAAGCGATAGGGCTAATAATAGGGGAATTTGGCAGGTAAAGTAGCGCCAAGAGGTACTGAATCTTTCCGTCTTTCCGTGTAAAAACAACTCAATAAATAGGCTAAAGAGAATCGTTCCAGCTATGATCAATTCAGGAATCGCTAGGTTAAGTCCGGTCGTAATCGACTGGATTCTTTCTGCGAGCTGAGTGAGGTTAGCGAACGTGGACATGTACGAAATTAGAGTTTTTGGCTTAAATAATGAGCAGTTGGGTTATTTTTAAGTCCTTTCATCTCTTCAGGAGTTCCTTGGAAGCAAATGTACCCCCCATTCTCTCCACCTTCCGGACCTAAATCAATGATATGATCCGCACATTTAATGACCTCCATATTATGCTCGATAATTACAACAGAATCCCCCTGCTCCACCAAATCATTCATCGCCTTTAAGAGCTTTTTGATATCGTGGAAATGTAGACCTGTGGTAGGTTCGTCGAAAATAAATAATGTTTGACCTTTGTTCGGGTTTCCTTTGCCTAGGAAGCTGGCTAACTTCACCCGTTGCGCCTCTCCACCGGAGAGGGAGTTCGAAGATTGCCCTAGTTTAATGTAGCCTAATCCCACCTGAAAAAGTGGTTCGATTTTGTCTGCGATACGCGGTTGTTTTTCGCGGAAAAAATCTACCGCCTCTTCGACGGTTAAGTCCAAAATTTCAGAAATGTTTTTATCCTGGAATTTTACGTCCAAAATTTCCTGCTTAAAGCGGGATCCGCCACAAGATTCGCAAGGCAATTTAATGTCTGCCATGAATTGCATTTCGATGGTGATTTCCCCTTCTCCTTGGCATACCTCACAGCGTCCGCCTTCCACATTAAAGGAGAAGTGTGCAGGTTTGTAACCGCGGGCTTTAGCGACCGGTAATTCAGAATACAACGCCCTTATGGCATCGTAGGCCTTTATGTAGGTCACAGGATTCGACCGAGAAGACTTTCCAATCGGCTGCTGGTCGACCATTTCGATGCTCGCAATCTTATTAGTGCTTCCTTTGATTTCACGGAACCGTCCCGTTTCTTCGGTGCCTTGCTGCAATAAACGAAGCATTGCCGGGTATAAAATTTTGCGTATCAAGGTGGATTTTCCGGATCCACTGACACCTGTAACGACGGTCATGATGCCTAGAGGAATTGATACGTCTACATTCTTTAAATTATTTTCAGAGGCACCGGTAATTTCGATGTGGGCCAAAGGCTTGCGTCTGAAATACGGCACTTCGATGCGGTCTTTGCCGCTGAGGAATCGTAGTGTATGGCTGTCGGTGGTTTTGTCCGCCAAAGCTTCCTTTAGATTTCCTTGAAAGATTAAATTTCCTCCGTGACGTCCTGCTTCCGGGCCAATGTCAATGATTTGATCTGCCGCCCGCATCACCTCTTCTTCGTGTTCTACGACGATGACCGTGTTTCCCATGTTTTTCAACATCTCTAACACCGAAATCAGGCGTTCCGTATCCCGAGGGTGTAAGCCGATACTGGGTTCATCTAATATATACATCGATCCTACCAGGGCACTGCCTAAGGATGTCGCTAATTTAATGCGTTGAAATTCACCCCCTGAAAGCGTAGAACTCAAACGGTTCAAGGTTAAATACCCTAAACCCACACGATCCATGTATTCGAGGCGGTTATTGATTTCAATCAAAATGCGTCTGGAAACCTGCTGGTCGTGTTCGTTCAGCTGCAGATTTTCAAAAAAGGCTTTTGTTTTCGATAAGGGCCAAAGCACCAAATCGACAAGCGAGGTGCCCGCTATTTTCACATAACTAGCATCCATTCGCAGGCGTGAACCTTGGCATTCCGGGCAGTTCGTTTTGCCACGGTAGCGTGAAAGCATCACGCGGTATTGAATCTTATAGGTCTCTTTTTCGAGGTAATCAAAGAATTGCGTTAGGCCAGCGAAATATTTGTTTCCTGTCCATAACACCTTTTTCTCTGCCGCATTTAAATCTTTGTAAGGGCGGTGAATGGGAAAATCGAATTGAACACCGTGGCGCAAAAGTGGACTAAGCCATTCGCTCATTCGCTCACTTCGCCATGGAGCAATGGCTCCTTCATAGATGGATAAATCGTGATCCGGAAATACTAAATCAGGGTCTAGACCTAGGACTTTCCCGTAGCCTTCGCAATTGCGGCAGGCTCCGTACGGATTATTGAAGGAGAATAGGTTTAAGCTAGGCTCCTCAAAAACCATCCCATCTAATTCGAATTTATTGGAGAATATGTCCCGCTTTCTGCCTTCGATTTCTATCCAACAAACGCCTTCACCTTCGAAATAAGCCGTTTGTACTGAATCCCCCACGCGGAATTGTGTTTCTTCGTCGTCTTTTTTCGAGACCAAACGATCTATCAGAATGGCGATTTCGGATGGTTTCTTTGCCAGCTTTTCTAAACTAGCGGGATCTTCTACTAATTCTTCCAGCGCTATTATTTCGTTCTGAAATTTCAGTCGAGAATAGCCTTTCTGTATGAGTAATTGACACTCATTTTCTAAGCTTCTGTCTTCGTGATGAATGAGTGGAGCTAGAATAAGAACTTTTTTGCCGTCTTCTTTGGCAATAAAATCGACAATATGGGAAACCGAATCTTTGCGCACTTCCTGTCCAGAGACGGGGGAAATGGTGCGACCGATGCGGGCAAAAAGTAATTTTAAATAATCGTAAATCTCTGTGGTGGTACCTACAGTGGAACGTGGGTTCTTCGTATTGACCTTTTGTTCGATTGCAATTGCTGGGGAAACTCCTTTGATGTAATCGACCGCTGGCTTTTCCATGCGTCCCAGAAACTGACGGGCATAGCTATTCAGGCTTTCAACGTACATTCTTTGGCCCTCTGCAAATAAAGTATCAAAGGCTAAAGAGGACTTCCCTGACCCCGACAAACCCGTGATAACTACGAGTTTATTACGCGGAATCGCCACATCCACTCCTTTCAGATTGTGCACGCGCGCACCCTTAATGATGATGTGCGTTTTCGGATCACAATTTTCTATGTTATGCTTAGCCTGTGGGGAGTTCATTTTACAAAAATATCCTTTAATTTTGGTAATCAATTTAAGCCAAATGAAAAAACTACTTTTATTCTTTTCACTCCTGACTTTCGTGGGAGTTTCGGATGCCTTAGCGCAAGAACCGGTGGTCATTAAAGAGGAGGGCGCCGAGGGAGATTTAGATATTGAGAAAGATGTTCGCGAGTTACCTTTCAGAAAACGATTGAACTTTGGTGCAGGGATCAGTGGTTTGAGTTTTGGGAATCCTACCAGTATCGGCGTTTCTCCTATGGTAGGTTATTCACTAACGAATAACACGATTCTAGGCGTGGGTGTGACCTACCAGTATTACGCCTTTGGTAATTTCAAAAGTAATTTATTTGGGGAGCGTGTTTTTATACGGCAGCAAGTTCCAGCCTTGAATCAATTTATTGGACAAGGTTACTTGATAGCTCAGCTAGAAAACTTCCATGATTTGTCTGATAACACAGGGCCAGCTTACTCCAATCCAGTTTTAGTGGGGGTAGGAATTGGTTCTAAAATTGGCTTGAATTTTAATGTGATGTACGATCTGAATTACAATTCAGGTCGCTCTCCCTATGGCTCAGCTATTGTTGTTCAAATAGGCGGATTTTTCTTTTAAAATTTAAAACAATTTAGGCCCTTTATGGGTCTTGTATATCAGAGAGAATTTCTTAATTTCGAGTTCAATTAAATTTATATGTCAACGATAGCAGTAGAACCCTTATTGGTTGAGGATCCCAACCGTTTTGTGCTTTTCCCGATTAAGCACGATGATATTTGGCAATTTTATAAGAAGGCGGAAGCGTCTTTCTGGACAGCTGAAGAGATCGATTTATCTCAAGATTTAGCAGACTGGAAAAAGATGAACGATGGCGAACGTCATTTCGTTTCTCACGTTTTAGCATTCTTCGCTGCTTCGGACGGTATCGTGAATGAAAATTTAGCGAATAACTTCTTGAAAGAGGTTCAATTTGCGGAGGCTAAGTGTTTCTATGGTTTCCAAATTATGATGGAGAACATCCACTCAGAAACCTATTCACTTTTGATTGATACGTATATTAACGATCCAAAAGAAAAAGACCATTTGTTACGTGCCATCGAGACCATCGATTGCGTGAAGAAAAAAGCAGATTGGGCTTTAAAGTGGATTGAGTCAGATAACTTCGTGGAGCGTTTAATTTCGTTCGCGGCGGTGGAAGGTATTTTCTTCTCTGGTTCCTTCTGTTCTATTTTCTGGTTGAAGAAACGTGGTTTAATGCCAGGTCTTTCGTTCTCGAACGAATTGATCTCGCGTGACGAAGGTTTACACTGTGATTTCGCTTGTCTATTGTACACAGATCACATCAAAAATCAATTACCACAAGAGCGTATCTACGAAATTATCTTAGATGCTGTGGAGATTGAGAAAGAATTCGTAACAGTAGCCTTGCCGGTTTCATTAATCGGTATGAATGCTGAAATGATGTGTCAATACATTGATTTCGTTGCGGATCGTTTATTAGTTTCATTGGGTTGCCAAAAGCATTACAATGCAACAAATCCATTTGACTTCATGGAGATGATCTCTTTACAAGGCAAAACAAACTTCTTTGAGAAGCGTGTGGCTGAATACCAAAAATCAGGGGTTATGTCTGATAAGGACTCGATGTCATTCTCTCTAGATGAGGATTTTTAGAATCTTGAATATTTGTAAAAAGGCCTCGATGAAAATCGGGGCTTTTTTATGGCCAGCGCCTAAGGCTTATGGCCAGCGATTATGGCCAGCGTTCGATGATCATGGGCAAAACAAGACCGATGGTAATTCCAGAAACAACCTGTATGTAGGCTTTTTGCTTCCAGTGGAAAACGTGAAGCGATAGGATGGAGGAGGCGAGAACTAATGACACAACCACTATTTGGCCTATTTCTAAACCTATATTGAAGGCTAAAAGGGGAGTTATAATCGAATTTTCTGATCCCAATAAGCTCTGCAAGTAGTTCGAAAAACCGAGGCCGTGAATCAGTCCAAAGAAAGCGACGACCACATATTTATACCGTTGCTTCGTCTTGATCAAATTGCTAATAGCTGCCAACAAAATGGTACAAGGAATCAAAAATTCCACCCACGTAATGTTTACCTGTAGTAAGTGCAGGGTCGACAAAGCCAAGGTAATCGAGTGACCAACCGTAAAAGCAGTGACCAGCCACAATAACTTTTTGTAATCCATTACCTGGTAGATACAAGTTAAAGAAAGTATGAAAAGCAAGTGGTCAAGTGCAGCCCAATTGAGGATATGCTCGATTCCCACTAAAAGGTAGACAGAAAAATTGCTCACAGTTTGTTATTTATTGCTCAAAAATAGGGATATTCAAAGATAAAATGGTAGACTTATTCTATGAAATTTGATTACATCATTGTGGGGGCGGGTACAGCGGGCTGCGTTTTGGCACACCGTTTATCCGAAAATCCCCTAAATCAAGTGCTTTTAATTGAAGCTGGTGGAGATTTTAGAGATCCCCGCATATCCATGCCATCGGCCTATTCTTTATTGAATCATACCTATTTAAATTGGAATTTTTTCACGGAACCACAGCCGTATTTAGGCGGTCGTCGTCTTTACCAGCCACGCGGTAAAACCGTGGGTGGAAGTTCAGCGATTAATTGTATGGCCTATATCAGAGGAAATAAGGCGGATTACGATCAATGGGCGGCTTGGGGATGTGCAGGTTGGTCTTATCAGGATGTGTTGCCCTATTTCAAAAAGTCAGAGGATAACGAAGATTTCCAAAATGAATACCACGGTAGCGGTGGCTTGCACCGGGTGGCTAAGAATCGACATTTGACGATTTTTGGGGATGCATTTATCGAAGGATGTGCCACGGTGGGAATTCCCGCGAATCCAGATTTCAACGGGGCTAAACAAGTAGGAGCAGGCTTATTTCAGTTCAATATCCAAGATGGGGAAAGGGCGTCTGGTGCAAAAGCGTTCATTCAGCCGGCTCTTTCTCGTAAAAATTTACATATACAAACCTCATTTCAGGTCGCATCTTTGACGATTAAAGGAGAAAAGGTGACCGGTTTGAAAGGTTATAAACTCGGTTCTAAAAACCCCCTTGAATTCGAAGCGTCCGAAGTTATATTGTCTGCCGGTGCATTCCAAAGTCCACAAATTTTGCAGTTATCTGGCATAGGGGATGCGTCCGAATTGCATGCACATGGAATCGACTCGCGCCTAGACCTACATGGGGTAGGCAAGAACTTGTCAGATCATTTATTTGTCAATATGAATGCGCAGGCTAGTACGAAAGGACAGTCGTATAATGTGGCTTTGGGCGTGAAGAACTACGTGGATTATACCTTGCATAAAAAAGGACCGTTGTCTTCGAGCCCTTTAGAGGCGGCTGCGTTTTTTGATTCAGTCAATAAATCCGATGTGCCAGACTTGCAGTTTCATTTCTCCTCTGCTTGGTCAGCGGATATGTACGATTACAGTAAAATGCCGTTAAGCGATGGCTTTACCATTTTACCTACGTTGTTAAAGCCCAAAAGTCGTGGCACCGTTAGCC
>CAJCBY010000390.1 GCA_903960725.1 uncultured Cytophagaceae bacterium
ACATCGCCTATCGTAATTCCTAAACCAAAACCAATCAAACTTCCATAAATACCCGCGGTCTCAGACACATCCGTAAAATGAAGTTCCTTTCCATCCTTGCTATCATTTCTAAACAACTTATCGCCGCCTAACTTATCTCGCTCCTCGCGCAAATTCGTATACCCTAGCTTATCAATTGGTGTAAAACTATTATTCAACAAATACATATCTAAATCACCATCCCGATCGTAATCGAAGAAGGCTGCGTGTGTTGAAAAACCGCCGTCCTCTAAACCCGCGTCTTTTGCCTGATCCTTATAGGTTGGCACACCACCCTTAATTCCCTGGTTAATGTATAATTGATTTCCACGCTGATCACGAGATCCTGAATTACATACATAAATATCCATCAAGCCATCTCCATTCACATCTGCGAATGTGACACCTGTAGACCAAAACTTCTTCCCCACAATCCCTGCCTTCACCGTAATATCCTCAAACTTCATCGCCCCTTTGTTCAAATACAACTTATTGTCTTCGAAATTAGACGTGACAAAAAGATCTGATAAGCCATCATTATTCACATCACCTATCGCGACGCCACCGCCGTTATAGAAGTTACGGTAGTTGAAGATATTGAACTCTTTTTTCTCTAAACTTCGGTTCACAAAATCGATACCGGTTTGCTCAGCAGGCAACTCTTCGAAAAGAGTATCCTCTTTTTGAGAACAAGAAAAAAGACTAAGGGAAACAAGGAGAAATAAAGCGAAATTTTTCATGCGTAATGAGTGAATTTTTGCGACACAAAAATACAAAATACAAGGGGTATATAAAACAAAAAGGCAGAACCATCCGGTCCTGCCTTTCTATCAAAAACCGTCAGATTAATATCCTGGGTTTTGAGTCAATAATGGGTTAGCATCACGACGTGGTTGTGGAATTGGGAACAATTCACGCGTCTTGTCAGTAACCTTCATAAACTTACGAGCTGTAGAGAACTTGTCGAAACGAATTAAATCGTTACGTCTCCATCCTTCCCAAGCTAACTCACGACCACGTTCAGCTAAGATAGCATCCGCAGTGATAGCAGTTAAAGGAGCAACTCCAGAACGAGTACGGATTCTGTTCACGTCAGCTAAAGCATCTGCAGCTTTTCCTAAACGGAAAGCAGCTTCAGCACGCATTAAGATAACGTCAGCTAAACGCAAGAATACGTAGTCATTTGATTGATCACCGTTCGGGTTGTTCTTTTGGATCTCATATTTCTGAGAACGGATACCAGCTACTTGGTAAACAGCATCTGCGTCAGTCATTTGATCTTTTTCCCAATCCGCAACGAATGCTAAGTCAGCACCTTTTGCATCTTTCAACTTAGCTCCAGAAGCAGCATATTGCTGTCCAGAAATCCACATCGCACTACGTAAGTCAGTTGACTCAAATGAGTTGTAGAAGTCAGCTAATGTACAGAAACCATTCCAAGGAGAGTTACCTAAACCATACGTTTGTTGGTTAGCATAGTGTAACGTTCTCATGTGGAAGTTCATACCACCCGCTTTGAATGAATCAAAAGGGATAGAGAAGATATTCTCGTTAGAACCTTGGTTTTGAACTACAAAGTTAGCTAAAGTAGAAGAAGACAATGACCAGTTGTTCGAAGATTTGATTACTTGATCAGCTGTATCAAAAGCCTTTTGCCATTCTGTTTTACCGCTATAAACACCTGCGTTCAAGTATACTTTCGCTAACAATGCTTTAGCAGCATCTTGCGTCATACGAGAGTAAGCTTTACCTGGAGTTAAGTTAGGGATCGCAGCAGTTAATTCAGCAACGATGAAGTTATAGACTTCAGCACGCGTCTTAGTCGCAGCAGATGATTTGTTATCTGTAACGATAGGCACATTACCGAATGCATCCACAGCCATGAAGTAATAGATAGCACGTACTGCACGTAACTCATCTACTGCTTTTTGATTCGCCTTAACTACTGGGATCAATTGGTTCACTTGAGAGATATTACCAAAGATGAAACCCCACATTCCATTGATAGGACCGTGTTGTGGAGTCCATGTGTGACGAGAATACGCTAACCAATCACCACCATCAAACCAGTCACCACCACGAGTAGGAACAATTAACTCATCCGAAGATGCTTCACTAGGATTAAACCAATCCCAAGTGATACCACGAAGACCACCATAAGCTGGTCCTAGTGCCGCAGCAATCTGTGCGTCTGTTTTTAAGAATTGATCCGCTGGGATCGAATCGTAAACTGGCTCAGTTAAATCTGTACAAG
>CAJCBY010000391.1 GCA_903960725.1 uncultured Cytophagaceae bacterium
ATTGACTTTTTCGCCCGGTAATTTAGAAAGTATATTGGGGAAAGCTGCTGCAGCCCCTAAAAGGCCAGCATTCTTAAGAAAGTCCCGGCGTGAATTTTGATGATTATTCATATATAAAAATAGGTTTGTTATGTATAGTCAAAAAAGTATTCCTTCTACTTAGCCAAAGCCTTTCGTAGTAGTTCTACACTTTTCCGCACGCCAGATTTCGCCTCTTCTTTTCCTTCGAATTCGATGGAAATGTAACCATGGTAATTTACATCCTTTAAGATTTTAACGATTCGGTCGTAATCTAATTCCAAAGAATACCATTCTCCACCACCGTAATAGGTTTTAGCCTGCACGAAATTAGCACGAGGAGCGATCATCTTTAGTTTATCGTATGGATTTTCTAAAAAGTTTCCGGTGTCAAGTAATAAACCAAGCCATGGGGAATTCACCGTGTCTTGAATTCGAATCATGCCTTCCGGAGTAGAGCCTAGACCCCAATGATTTTCCAAAGCTAATAAAACCCCACATTCCTCCGCCTTTTTTAGACATTGTTGAATACCATCCACACACCATTTGTATCCATCATCTTCCGTATAACCCGGTAAAATGGGTTCGATCCCTCTGTTTTTCATTAAGTCGTCAAAGGATTTGATCGTATTCCATCTACCCGTATTTAAGCGCAGACATGGAATACCCATCTTGTAAGCTAGTTCGATGCAGTGATTCGTGTGATCAACATGCTTTTTCAATTCCTCTTTATCCGGAGTGACAAAACCTTGGTGGATCGAAAGGCAGGTCATCGCGATGCCGTTTATGAAGGCATGCTTTTTGAGTTTCTGGAGATACGCGTTGTCTTCGCTTTCCATTTGGCGATGTAATACATCAATTCCCTCTAATCCGAGTGCCGCAGCCTCATCAATTACTTTTTCAATCGGGAATTTATCTCCCTTAAAATGCCAATAAGAATAGCTGGAGACACTTAATTTAATGGATGGTTGTAAACTGGGTTTAGCGAGAATGGCTTGCGATGAAGGAATTCCGCTGAGGCCACCTGCTAACAGGGAACTCTGGATAAAATCACGTCTTTGCATCTTTTTATAGGTTTAGAAAACCTAAGTTAAAAAAAAAGATGAAAGAAAAGTTCTTTCATCTTGATGCACACCAAACCACTAATTGATTTTGTAATAAGCGAAGGTAGACCTAATTCTCGGTTATCAAACACCGACCTTACAGATTATCAGTTTATTGATACGCCTGGAGGGCTTTTTTTAACTTTTCTCGAAGATTTTTTCGAAAGAAAAGGGGTTCAATCACTTGCAATTCAGTGGAATAGCGTAAAAAGAAATTTTCTAGTTCTTGATTTATTTCTAGTATTAACTCAAAAGTATTTTCGGTTTGTTTTTTTTGTGAGGGATGAATGGGGTATTTATTGACGTATTCTTTTATCCAAGAATTTTCACTGATCGTAAAAACTATTTTTTCAGCCGCTCCCGTGCTTCTAAATAATCCCATTATCTGTTTAAAAAAATCAGCGGGCTGGAAATTAGGATGAATACGCAGTTTTTTTTGAGTTTTACTTAATCTCATAGAATCCATCCGGTCTAAAGCAAACAACCTTAGTTTGTCCAAGGAAAGACCATTTTGTGTATCTGCTATTTCTTGAAAAAGCAGATACCAGCCGGTATACCAGCCGTTGTTGTATTCCTTGATTAGCAAGGGGAGGCAGGTGATTGATTTCATTTTAGAGGACGCCGTCAAACCTTTATGGGAGATTTCAATGATTTTTTTGCCTGCTATAGCATCTACGAGAAATTTAACATGCTCAGATCCTGATCGATCTCCCTCATTGATTAATTCAATCGCTGGCCAGTTGGCTAAATCTTCATGTCTGATCAGGTTATTTTCTAACGTGATGGCTCTCAATTTATTGACAATGCCATTCCCATTACCACCGGTAAATAAATGTTTGTTGAAATCGATGATGGACGCGATTTGGTCTAATTCTTTTTCGGAAAAGGACGGGAAAGCACTGATGTCATCTCGGATATAGTAGAATCGGTTTTCAGACTTCGAATAGCGAATTAAATCCCCGTCCTTTTCCTCTAAGCTTGGATAACGTTCAGCTAATTTTTCTTTTAATGCCTTCAGGTCTCGACTTAAGCTTCGTTCGCTGTAGCTGATTTGGTCGAAGTGTTCCGTGAAATACGCACTCACCGTAGCCGCTCGCAAGGGAAAAGTCTTTCGCAAAAACAAGTTGTTCAGCTCTTTAAGTCGATCGGTCGTATTCATGGAATAAAAATACGTTTTTTCTATTTATCCGCCAACTTTTGGCGGACTACTAAAGCAATTTTACATCAACAAAAACGATAATAACATGAAAAATTTAAAATCATTACTCCTACTACCTTTCTTTTTCTATGCGACTGACGGTTATTTGAAGGCATTTCGCGTGACTAATTCGAAGGGTCCAATTCAGCTTTTTGTCATCTGTAATTTTTTGATTTGCCTTGGATTGATTTTGGCTGATTTCCAATTTTTTGGAAATACCGATGCGGATGGATTTTATACGCAAGCGGCCTTAGCTGAATTGCTTTATCTAGCGGTAGGAGCAGGATTGAATTTATTTTCTAAGCTAGAGTCGAATTAATTTCGATCGAATTGGAACTTGAGCACGATTTCATGCGTCTGATTCGTGATTCTAGAAATGGTATTAGTAGGCATTTCGTATTGATAGCCTAAATAAACCGTAGGGCTAAATTGCACACCTAGATTAACTCCAATCGCGTTTTCGTTGCGGTAGCCAAAACCTACATCTAGTAATTCATAAAACGAACCGATTAGATTTATATCATAGCTTAATGGCAAGTCTGCTGCAGCACGGACGATAGCGTTTGTATGAATGCTAACAGCCTTACTAAGTACTTGTTTCTTGCCGATCATTCCATAATAGAAGGACGCATCCTGGTATCTACCTGTTTGTAAACCAAAATCATTCCACAACATTCTTGGTTGAGACACACTCACATAGAATTTGTCTTCTTTTGCTAATCGGATTCCCCAACCGGAATTTATTTGTAATCCAGTGGAGTAGTTTTGATTGAACAGTTCATCGGTTTGGTCCAGTAAACTAAGGCCAGAAAAGTCCAGCGCTAAATTAGTTACCCCTATCCGAATACCCCCTGAGAGTGCCCATTTGTTGTTAATCAAGGCATGGTAAGCGAAATCACTGTTGACAGACGTAGCTTTTACAGGCCCTAATTGATCCATGAAAGCGGTAAATCCTACCCCTATTTTTTCACCCCAGTTGAAATTGCCCATTAACGCCGTAGTTACCGGAGTTCCTGGCATCGATGTCCATTGATTTCGGTTAACTAGTATGATTTCATTTCGATCACTTGCCCCTACGAAAGTGGGATTAATGACTTGCGGATATAAACGAAATAAAGAGAAAACGGGATCTGTCTGTGCCTTTATTTGGCCAGCAAATACTAATAAACACCCGCAAATGACATGTCTTAACCTCATTTATTTCTTCAAACGGTTGATGTAAATATAAGTAGAAACCTTAGGTCTAACGCCATTATAGTCTAAAATATAGAAATATACTCCATCAGGTAGTAGTCCATCACCCGCTAAAAGTTGGTTTCCGCGGTTACTTTCCCCTCCCCAATTATTCTCATAATCCTTCACCTCAAAAACGATATTTCCCACTCGGTCATACACGGTTAAATTATTGGGTGTCGTTCGCATTACCCCCGGAATAACTAAATAGTCATTTCTACCATCCCCGTTTGGCGAAATACCTTGGAAGGCGACAGGGTCACATGCATCCGGATCTATTCGGTTATCCACCCCATCATTATCACAATCTGGTAAACCACCATAATTCAAATCATTCTCCCATTCATCTTTGATTTCATCTCCATCCGAATCTAGGTCGTTATAATCTGGCAGTCCATCTTTGTCCGTATCGACCGGCTTGTCCCTATTTCCACCTATTTCAACAATATCCGTATAGCCATCTTTATCTGTATCGTAATTCACATCCTCTAGCACCGTAATGGTGGTGCTATCAATTCCCGGACCGGTAGAATTAGTCGCTGTGATGATATAAGTTCTTGGGCTTGCTGGCCAGGTAGGGGTCCCAGAAATCAACCCTGTTGCAGGGTTAAAACTTAATCCCGGAGGTAAAAGGGAATCAATTTTAAATGTGTCAGCAATGCCCACGAGCGTCGGTTTAAAATTGACAGGCACACCTTGTTTAAACACCCCAGTCACAGGATAATCAATTTCAGGGAAGGCAATTAAGACTTTTATGGAAATGGTGAATACCTCATATCCCGTGGAATTAGAAGCGGTGATCACATAATCCGTAAAGTCTTGTGCTTTTGTAGGGGTGCCCGTGATGGAACCGGTTAAAGGATTGAGGGTTAATCCGGCAGGGAGTGGTTTATCAACTGTATACAGTGTGGGAACTCCTTGTACAATCGGTTCTAATGGAGAGATTTTAATTTTCTCAATGTAGGTCTGCGGAGTAGCATAGCTCAAATTACTGGGTCTCGGAATTACCGTAGCAATACGAATCGTATCGGTCGTAGAGGCCGTGCTATTTGTAATGGTTACAATATAGGTGGCAGGAGGACTTAAAATGGTAGGTGTACCTGAAATTATCCCCGTTAGTGGATCGAAATTCAAACCAGCTGGTAATGGTTTATCAATGGAAATACCCGATACAATTCCTTTTATAATTGGC
>CAJCBY010000392.1 GCA_903960725.1 uncultured Cytophagaceae bacterium
GCCTCCCCGGCACGGGCATAGAGAAGACGCAAGAAATCATAGATTTCTGTTGTTGTGCCTACCGTAGAACGCGGGTTTTTAGAGGTGGTCTTTTGTTCGATGGAGATCACAGGTGAAAGGCCTTCGATCTTGTCTACGTCCGGGCGTTCCATGTTTCCGAGGAAAGAACGGGCATAGGCGGAGAAGGATTCCATGTAACGTCTTTGGCCCTCTGCATAAATCGTATCAAAGGCTAAAGATGATTTCCCAGACCCCGAAATACCTGTCACCACCACGAGCTGATTGCGCGGAATGGAAACGTCAATATTCTTTAAATTATGCTCACGCGCACCCAACACTTGAATGTGGGAAAATCCGGTAGAATCTGACGCCTTTGAAGCCATAGTTTGGGAATCGATCGATCCACAAAGGTACAAAAAAAGAGGCTGCCCTTAAAGGGGCAGCCTCAAACTAATTTAAATAATTCCTATTTGTTCAACAATTCATCAAATGTGATGCTTACGTAGTAAATGCTACCAACAAATGGGTTACCCCATCCAGTTGTGTATAGCTTGCCACCTAAGTTTGTTCCACCCACTTTAATGATTGACTTAATCTGAGACACTTTCTTGCTTACTTGCATATCCAATGTAGAGAAAGCAGGAATTACTGATAATTGTTGTTGGTTCACCACTTGGTTTACAAAAGATGATTGCCAAACAAATTTCTCTTGGTATCTCCACGTTGCATTGAATCCCCAACCTGAATTACCCAAGTTACGATTTCCAATAGAAACGTTTGTACGGTAGTTTGGCGTATTGAAACCTAATTGGTAATCAGCTAATCCACCATTGTCTTTCACTGCATTGTACGAAACGTTTGAAGCTAAAGTCCAACGCTTTCCTAAGTCATAGTCAACACCTAAGCCCCAACCATTTGTTACAACCTCATTTTCCACATTAGATGGGAATGAGAAATAGTTCAATGAACCAGCAATCGTTGTGCTAGGCTGAGCTACCACCTGTCCTGCAGAGAAGTTCGTGAAGTTAGATTGATACGCATAAAAATCAACTAATACTTTAGGAGTAACCATTCCTTTGTATCCGATTTCATATGTTTGAACCTGCTCTGGCTTCCACTCTTTCGAACGGTAGGTTACCCACTTAGATGGATCTGTTGGGCTCGCTAAGATCGATTGTAAAGTAAATGAATTACCAGATAATTTATAACGATCCTGAACTACTGCTAAACCACCTAACAAACGAGCAGACGGAGTTAACAAGTTAATGTACTGATCTTGTGTAGTAGGGATACGGAAACCTGTTTGAACAGATGCACGGAAGTTAGAGGTTCCTTGTGTAAATACCCCAGATAAACGTGGGCTAAATACGCCTTTGAAATTCTCGTTCTTGTCATAACGTAACGATCCAGTTAATTTGAAGTGATCAGCAAAGAATTTCTTAGATGCTTGTGCATAAGCTCCAAATTCAGTGATTGTAAACTCTTCACCATTGTCTTTCAAAGCGAACAAAGTTCCTTCTGAATTCAAGGCATATTGACGGTAGTTCGCACCCACGATCAATTCCATTTTGTTATTTAACTTCTCAGTTAAATTATACATACCCTCTAAGTGATATAGAGCAGACTTATCCGTAAACTTAGCTCCTTGAGGAAGTGGCTTCGCTTTAATCGCTTCAACCGCTGCGTTAAAACCTGCTGTTCCAGGAACTAAACGACCTACATCAGCTGCTGAACGAGCTGTTCCATGGTAGAAAGGGAATGAAGCTTGTGTACTTGCAATAGCTAAACCTACCGCTGAAGCAGGTGCAACACCTTTCAAAATATTCGTTTGTAATACGGTTCCAAAGTTATTTAATGCTAAACCTGCAAATGTAGAGAAGTATTGAGGATACCAAGTAGCTGATGGCTTAGCAGCCTCATTCACTAATTGACCCAATGTTCCTGTTGCATACGCGTCGCCTGAATTCTCTTGGGTAGTGTAAGCGCGAACAAAGAAGTTAGAACCTTTTAATTCCGCCTTGTATTGTCCCATCGAGAAGTTCTTGATCGAGTAACGATCAGCTCCTGTGTACATCGTAGTACCTTGTCCGTAAGATCCTTGTAAAATCAACTCAACTTTATCATTAAAACGGTAGTGTAAAGCCGCATTGAATTTAATGTTACGGTTTGCATAAGAAGCGATATCACGCTCTGCATAACCCTCACGAGAAATATTAACATTAGGAGCAATATACCCTAAGATAGCTGTAGGAGTCAATAAACCACCTGTAGCTGCCGAAATCTGATTAATTCCTACTGTCAATGGGTTCGTAGGAACACCTAATAAAGGGCGTAATGAAGATAACATATTCACGTTCGTCTCATCACCATATACGTTAATTCCGTTAAAGGCTAAATTAGATCCACGAGAACCTGGTCCTAAAACCGTACCATTCAATAAAGATTGATCACGGTTATCTGTTGACTGCCAATCTTCTGCCGTTAATTGATTGAAGTTTAATTTAAAAGCTAATTTGTTATTAAATGCCTTCGCGTAACGGATCGAGATATCTCCGTAAGGAGTCGTTGCTTCCGAACGGTTGCTTGCATGCATTGCTCCCGTTTTCACTTGAGCAGATAATCCTTGGAATAAGAAAGGTGATTTCGAATCCATTAAGATGATACCGTTAATGGCATTAGGACCATACAAAGCAGAGGCTGCTCCTGGCAATAAGTCTACTGATTGTAAATCTAATTCAGAAATACCTACGATATTACCTACTGAGAAGTTCAAACCAGGCGCTTGGTTATCCATACCATCAATTAACTGTACTACACGTACGTTACCGTTGCTATTGAAACCACGCATA
>CAJCBY010000393.1 GCA_903960725.1 uncultured Cytophagaceae bacterium
AGAAGTGATTAGACGTTTCTAGCCAAGATACAAATTCAGGGGAAAGACCGTGGTCCGCTGCTAATTTCAACACAATGCCCTTCAACACATCGCCATTGTTGATAATTAATTCGGTAGGCACAATGACCATTCCTGAAGCAGACGATCCAGCGAAATGCGTGAAACGCGCGTGCAAGAATGCCAATAATTTAGCGGGGAAGGAAGATGGGCAACCGTTTGCAATCGGATCGTTTGCCACGTAGGTGATACCTACTTCTGTGGTGTTCGAAAGGATGATTTGCATCTCCTCACTTTTCGCGCAATCGATGATTTTATCCCAGTCTTTCGAGGCAGTAATGGTACGAGAGATGGAGGAGTTGATGATGTTCTCTTCTTTGGCAACACCGTCTTCAATTCCTTTAATGCAATGGGTGTATAAACTATCTTGCTCATCGAAAGCATCTGCACCACCTTTCGCTGTCGATTTAACTACTACGACGCGACCTTTAAAAATTCCGGCGCGGTTCGCTTTGTCGATATAAAAATCGCAAAGTCCACGCTGTAACACCCCCGTCCCAAATTGCAGGACTTTCTCCGGATAGGTAAATACCTCCGGCGGCGGAACTTGTAGGGCAATAGAGGAATGAAGTTTGCCTGACTCCAGGATTTTTTTTGTTAAGCGCATAGTAATAGTAATTTCCTTTAAAAGGCACAAATCCCGCTTATTTACCTGATTTTCAGCTAAAAAAATGGGATTTTATGACCTAAAACGTTTACGCTTCGCCTATGGGGCCGTTATAATTCATCGGAAATTGGAAACCTGCGGCATCCCCTTCTTTCATAATAGGGCCAAAAGCCTCTTCGTACTTTTGAATATTCTCTTGCAAGGCTTGCATCAGACGATACGCGTGGTCCGGAGTCATCACGACTCTCGACTTCACTTTCGCCTTTGGAAGACCTGGCAGTATGCGAATAAAGTCCATCACAAACTCGGAGGGGCTATGCGCAATAAGCGCCAAATTCACATAATGTCCTTCCGCCATTTCTTCAGGAAGCTCGATATTTAGTTGATTTTCTTCTGTGGGGTTTTCCATATTTCTGTTCTGGTAAAAAATAAACCCCCGAACTTAAGAAAAGCCGGGGGTCTATTCAAATGAATCTACAAATTAGTTTGCAGCCTCTACTTTTTCTTTCGCCTCAGCGATTTCTGCAGCTTCCTTCTTCGCTTCCATAGCCTTTAGCTCATCTTTCGATGTCACTAAAATGTCTTTGTAACGACGAAGTCCTGTACCTGCTGGAATCAAGTGACCTACGATAACGTTCTCTTTCAAGCCGTCTAACGTATCCACTTTCGCACGAATCGATGCTTCAGAAAGAACTTTCGTTGTTTCTTGGAACGATGCTGCTGAAATGAATGATTCTGTTCCTAACGACGCTTGCGTGATACCTTGTAAGTTAGACGAAGAAACCGCTGCTTGCGCATCACGCACCTTCATTAACTTCATATCTCTACGTTTTAACGAAGAGTTCTCATCGCGTAAAGCACGTGCAGAAAGTAGTGATCCTGCTTTGTATTTCTCAGAATCTCCAGCATCAGTAATCACCTTCTGATCTAAGATCAAGTCGTTCTCGTGACGGAATACGAAACGATCTACGTTTTGACCTTGTAAGAATTGGGTATCACCTGGCTCTAAAATCTGAACTTTTTGCATCATTTGGCGAACGATACACTCGATGTGCTTATCATTGATCTTCACACCTTGTAGACGGTAAACGTCTTGGATCTCGTTCACTAAGTATTCTTGTACCGCTGTAGGTCCTTTGATCTTCAAGATATCTGAAGGTGTAATCGCACCATCAGAAAGTGGAGAACCTGCACGCACGAAGTCATTATTTTGTACTAAGATGAATCGTGTCAAAGGTACTAAGTAACGACGCTCAGCTCCCTCTTTCGGTGTCACGATAATCTCACGATTACCACGCTTAATCACACCGTAAGAAATTACGCCATCAATCTCGGTTACTACCGCTGGGTTAGATGGGTTCCGTGCTTCGAATAATTCCGTTACACGTGGAAGACCTCCCGTAATGTCACGCGTTTTACCTGCCGCACGAGGAATCTTAGCGATAATTTGACCCGCTTTGATTTTATCCCCTTCGTCGATCGCTAAACGAGCACCTACTGGAACGTTGTATACTAAATCTTCTTTACCTTTTGCTTTAACTAATACGGATGGGTTCTTTGTCTTATCTTTCGATTCTACAATCACCTTCTCACGCATACCTGTTTGCTCATCCGCTTCTTCTTTGTAGGTATTGTTTTCTTCGATTGCCTCGAATTCAATTTTACCTTCAGCCTCAGAAAGGATTACCGCATTGTATGGATCCCAAGCACAGATTTCGTCTCCTTTTTTCACTGTTTGGCCTTCCTTAACACGTAAGAATGAACCATAAGGAATGTTAGAAGAGATCAAGATTTGTTTGTTCGCAGGGTTCACAATTTGAACCTCACCTGAACGACCCATCACGATTTCTACTGGATTTCCATCTGCATCTGTAGAGCTAACAGAACGAACCTCTTCGAAGTTAACTACTCCGTCAAATTTCGCTTTAACGCTCGCATCTAAAGAAACGTTTTGTGCTGTACCACCCACGTGGAACGTACGTAACGTTAACTGAGTCCCTGGCTCACCAATTGATTGAGAGGCAATTACACCTACCGCTTCTCCTAGGTTAACCATCGCAGCTGTAGCTAAGTTACGTCCGTAACATTTCGCACACACACCGCTTAACGTCTCACAAGTTAATACCGAACGAATTTCCACTGACTCGATCGCTGTCTC
>CAJCBY010000394.1 GCA_903960725.1 uncultured Cytophagaceae bacterium
AACTCGGTCGTACTTTGGATAAAGGAATTAATAGGGTGATGAACTAAAGCTTCACGTAATGGGCTAATTTGTTCTTTTAGGCGGTTGATCTGATTACTCATATTATTCGTGAATGGCGCGATTCCGTAAACTTAGTCGCTGACCGTTTCTATTATTTTTAGTAGATAAAATTTCTGCCATAATTGAGATTGCAATCTCTTCTGGTCCTTCTGCACCTATATCTAGACCAATAGGTGCCGAAATAGGTAATAGTGTAACTAAATCCTCCTTGAAATGGTTTTGGAGCTTTTCAAATCTTTTCTTGGGTCCTAAAATTCCTACATAAGCTGGTTTACTAGGAGCGGAAAGCAATTTTTCTAAGATCTTCACATCCTTTTCCAAATCGTGCGTCATCATCACCAGAAAATCGGAGGATTGAATAGGCCAAAGATCCTCATAACTAAAACGCTCCTTAACAGTAAGATGCGATGCCATTTTGGACAAAATACCTACCCAATGAACGCGCCATGCTAACCCATTAGCTTGTTGAATAAATCCCTGCGCGTCAAATTGATTTCCAAACACCCAAACGGTCATTGGTGCTGATAAATATTCGGTGAAGGTATGCTCCGACCAATCACTTACGTGTGAGACAGATGCTTCAAGTAATTCGATTTGAAAACTATCAGAATGATCGGTTTTCAAAGTATGCGCCACATTTCCCTCTAGATGCTTTTCCAGAGCGTCTACAAGCGCATTAATTTGATCTTGAAAAGGATTGATATGAATTTCGATGACACCTTGACAACCTAAACCAATACCTAAGGCAAATGGATCTTCTTCGCGTGTGTCATAGGTAATCGTTTTGTAAGATTGTGAAAAAAGTGCCAATTGAGCTTTCTTTAAAATATCACCCTCTAAACAACCACCCGAGATTCCTCCCCACCAGTTTCCATCTTCAGCGATCAGCATTCGAGCTCCTGGACGGCGGTAAGCACTGCCTTCTACGCGAACAACGGTCGCTAATACAAATTTTAACCCTGACTTTTGCAAGTCCTTTACTTGCTGAATGACTGTATATAGCTCTTTCATAGAAGTTTGGGTAAATTTTGGGTGAGTATTTCACATACACGATCAATATCCTCTTCCGTTGTAAAATAGCCCAAGCTAAATCGACCACTCGCTAACGCATCTTCATCCGAATGACCTATTGCTTTCAAAACGTGAGAAGGTAATTCTGTCTTTGCATTACAAGCTGAACCATTTGAAAACGCTAAACCATGTAGAACTTGAAACATGCGTTCCCAATCTGCACCTTTCAAAGTGAAATTAAGAATAGATGGCACCGAGTTTTCAGGGGAATTAATCAATGGAAAGAAATTAACTAGGCGTTCTTTGGCATGCTGATAAAAAGACGCTTTAGAAAGCCATTCAGGAATCATCTGTACCGCTTTTGCTAAGCCAACGATTAATGGGACTGGCAAAGTTCCAGGACGTAAACCTCGTTCTTGTCCACCACCAAACGAGGTAGGCTGCAAAGGAACCCGTGCAATTAAGGCACCAATTCCCTTAGGCCCATATATTTTATGCCCACCGAAACTGATCAAATGAGGTTTTTTAGTCAAAGTTAGTTTACCTATCGCCTGTGTAGCATCTGAATGAAAGCAAATACCTAAGCGATCACAAATATCCAAAACAGCCTCATAATCTAGAATCGTTCCTAATTCATTATTTACTAACATCAATGAAACCAACGCTGTATCAGAACGTATGGCACTTTCAAGATCTGCCACATCTAAAAGATAAGTTACTGCCCAGCCTTCAAATTCTAAGGAATGAAATACCTCTAATACCGCCTTGTGTTCTAAGGAACTTGTGATGAGGTGTCCTTTCGGCTTTCCTTGCAGAAATCCACGTATAGCTAAATTGATTGATTCCGATGCTCCGGAAGTAAAAATAACTTCAGATGGTTTGACCTGAAAATAGGATGCTATCGTTACACGTGATTGCTCAACTGCTTCTGCAGCTCTCCAACCATATAAATGAGCTGATGAACCAGCATTACCAAAAACCTCTGTGAAATAGGGGAGCATAGCCGATAAGACCTCCGGGTGAACCGGAGTCGTCGCTGCATAATCAAGGTAGATCGGCTGATGCATCATAGGACAAATATAGGCACAAAAAAAAGCCCCGAAAAATTCGAGGCTCTCTTTCTGTTTAAACAAGAATTACTTCAAGTTCTTCACAACTGCTTTGAAAGCTTCTGGGTGATTCATCGCTAAGTCAGCTAAAACTTTACGATTTAATGTCATTCCAGATTTATTGAATTTACCCATGAACGCTGAGTAAGAAAGACCTTCTTGACGAGCTGCTGCATTGATACGTTGGATCCATAAACCACGAAAATCTCTTTTCTTAACTTTACGATCACGGTATGCGTATTGCAAACCTTTCTCTACTTTGTTTTTTGCTACTGTCCAGACATTTTTTCCGCGACCGTAGAATCCTTTCGCTAACTTAAGGATTTTCTTTCTTCTAGCTCTTGAGGCTACGTGATTGACACTTCTTGGCATAATTTTTTGTTTTTTGAAATAAGGCGAATCTGTTGATTACTTTTTAGGCCTTTTTTCTGGTTTAACAATAACTTAAATTCTAATTAAAGACCTAGTAATAAAGTAACTCGGTCCATATCAGATGGGTGAACTAAGGTAGCGTGAACTAAATTACGCTTTTGCTTAGTCGTTTTTTTAGTTAGGATATGGCTGTGAAATGCGTGTTTACGCTTAATCTTACCAGTTCCCGTTACTTTGAAACGTTTTTTCGCTCCAGAGTTAGTTTTAATTTTTGGCATTGTTTGATAATTATGTAAAAATTAAATTTTGAAATTTGGAATGCAAAAGTAATGAAAATTACCCTATAATTCCAGCATCCGTTTGAAAATTATTTCTTGATGGCCTTAGGGGAGAAGATGATGCTCATCCGCTTACCTTCTAATTTAGGCATATCGTCTGGCTTACCCACATCTTCCAGACCTTTAGCGAAGTTCAATAACAACATTTCGCCACGCTCTTTAAAGACAATTGTTCTACCTACGAAGTGAACATAAGCTTTCACTTTAGCACCCTCTTTAAGGAAATTGACCGCATGTTTTAATTTGAAATTGAAATCATGCTCATCGGTATTAGGACCGAAACGAATTTCTTTAATAACTGTTTTCGTTGCATTTGCCTTGATTTCCTTTTGCTTCTTCTTTTGATCATACTTGAATTTAGCATAATCAATGATCTTACAAACAGGAGGGACTGCTTTAGGAGAAATCTCCACTAAATCTAAACTCTGTGCATTCGCTAATTCTAACGCTTTCTCAAAAGGATAAACTCCAATCTCAATATTCTCGCCTACTAATCGAACTTCCTCCACACCACGTATTAACTGATTAATCCGGTAGGGTTCTTCTTCTCTTCTATTTCCTCTGTAATTGTTATTCGGGCGTAAAGCCATAAAATAAAATGGGTTTAATATATATTAAATCGAAAGCTAAATCAAAATTAACGCATTTGCAAGCAAAAAACGCATAAGGTCCTATTTTTCATAGGTTAAGGACTGGATTTCTTCTTGCGCCATCGCGATGAAAGCGTCCAAAGTCATCGATCCCACATCTCCATCACCCTTCTTACGAACGCTGACAATACCCTCTGCTTGTTCTTTTTCTCCCACCACAATCATAAACGGAACTTTAGCAATTTCTGCATCCCTGATTTTACGACCCATCTTCTCATTACGGTGATCTACATAACCACGTAAATCTTTTTCTTGTAAACGCAGGTATAGTTCATTCGCATAGTCTTCGTATTTCTCAGAAATGGGAAGAACTGCAATTTGATCTGGGGATAACCACAACGGGAAGTTACCCGCTGTATTTTCAATTAAAATAGCTACAAAACGCTCTAAAGAACCAAATGGTGCCCGGTGAATCATCACTGGACGGTGCTTCATGTTATCCGAACCGGTATATTCTAATTCAAAGCGCTGAGGTAACTGATAATCAACCTGAATCGTACCTAATTGCCATTTACGACCTAAGGCATCTTTCACCATAAAGTCCAGCTTAGGACCATAGAAAGCCGCCTCACCATACTCAATGACAGTAGGAAGACCTTTTGCTGCTGCAGAGCGAATGATAGAAGCTTCCGCGCGATTCCAGTCCTCATCGTTACCGATGTACTTTTCTCTATTTTCTTTATCACGTAATGAAACCTGAGCAGAATAGGAGTCAAAACCTAAGGCTTTAAAAACATATAAAACAAGATCAATTACCTTCATAAATTCGTCCTCTACTTGATCTGGACGGCAGAAAATATGGGCATCATCTTGAGTAAAGCCTCTCACACGCGTTAGACCATGTAATTCACCACTTTGCTCGTAGCGATAAACGGTACCAAACTCTGCTAAACGCAAAGGCAAATCCTTGTAGGAGCGGGGTTTCGTCTTGTAGATCTCACAGTGGTGAGGACAATTCATCGGTTTTAAGAAGAATTCCTCGTTCTCATCCGGTGTGCGAATCGGCTGGAAGGAATCCTTTCCGTATTTCGCATAGTGCCCAGACGTCACATATAATTCTTTGCTTGCAATATGAGGAGTTATAACGGGCGAATAACCCGCTCTTACTTGTGCTCGGCGTAAGAAATTTTCGAGACGCTCACGCAATAATGTACCTTTAGGTAACCACAAAGGTAGACCCATTCCCACTTTTTCAGAGAAGGCGAACAATTCCATTTCCTTACCTAATTTTCGGTGGTCACGGCGTTTTGCTTCTTCTAATAGTGTCAAATATTCTTCTAATTCTTTCGCTTTAGGGAAAGTGATCGCATAAATACGAGTTAATTGCTTACGTTTTTCATCACCACGCCAGTACGCACCAGCGACTGAAAGTAATTTAACGGATTTGATAAATCCCGTGTTAGGAATGTGTGGTCCACGACATAAGTCCGTGAAATTACCTTGGTTATAGAAGGTGATAGAACCATCAGCTAAACCATCGATTAATTCTAATTTGTATTCATCGCCTTTCTCTTTGAAATAAGAAATGGCATCAGCTTTTGAAACAGACGTACGAACATATTCATTCTTCGTGCGCGCTAGTTCGAGCATTTTATCTTCGATTGCTTTGAATTGATCTGAACCAAATTCTTGCTCTCCTAAGTCAATATCGTAATAAAAACCGTTTTCAATGGCTGGACCAATACCAAATTTAGTACCCGGGTACAAAGCCTCAATCGCTTCCGCTAATAAGTGAGCAGATGAATGCCAAAAGGT
>CAJCBY010000395.1 GCA_903960725.1 uncultured Cytophagaceae bacterium
AAAAATGCGGCAATGGTCGATGCGCATTACAGCCTATGCGGATCGTTTATTGCGTGGATTGGACGAGGTGGATTGGGCTGATTCTTTGAAAGAGCAGCAACGCAATTGGATTGGAAAATCGATCGGAACCGATGTGGAATTTGCCATTGAAAACGTTTCGGATAAGAAAATAAAAGTATTTACTACACGTGTGGACACCATTTATGGTGTTTCCTTTATGGTGTTAGCACCCGAGCACGAGTGGGTTTCAGAATTGACGACACCTTCACAGAAAGTAGCGGTGGAGGAATACGTGAATTGGGCCAAAACCCGTTCAGAACTAGACCGCGTCTCGGAGGTAAAAACCGTTTCAGGAGTATTTACTGGAACCTATGTGATTAATCCCGTGAATCAAGAGCGTGTTCCTTTATTCCTTGCAGACTATGTATTAGCCGGTTATGGAACAGGTGCTGTGATGGGCGTTCCATCGGGTGATCAGCGTGACTGGAATTTTGCAAAGCACTTCGATTTGCCTATTCCATCCATTTTAGATGGCCAAAAAGACATCGAAAAACAAGCGGATCCTACGAAAGAGGGTAAATACATTAATTCAGGAATGATTAATGGAATGGGATATAAGGAGGCGACGGATAGGTTGATTACTTGGTTAGAGGCGAACGGAATCGGAAAAGGAAAAGTACAATACAGAATGCGTAATGCGGTGTTTAGCCGCCAACGCTATTGGGGAGAACCCGTACCCGTTTATTTCAAACCAACGGCCTCAGGCGATTTATTACCTTATTTAATCGAGGAATCTGAATTGCCTTTAGAATTACCTAAAATTGATAAATACCTTCCTACAGAAACTGGCGAACCTCCTTTAGGTCGCGCTGCGTCAGATTGGAAATACAAAGGACAATACGATTACGAATGGTCGACGATGCCAGGTTGGGCAGGTTCCTCTTGGTATTGGTACCGCTATATGGATGCTACGAATTCCGGTGAATTCGCTTCGAAAGAGGCGATTAACTACTGGAAAGCGGTGGATTTATACATTGGAGGATCCGAGCATGCGACAGGTCACTTGTTGTATTCTCGTTTTTGGAATAAATTCTTGAAAGATTTAGGCTACGTGCCGGAAGAGGAATTTGCGAAGAAATTGATCAACCAAGGAATGATTCAAGGTCGTTCAAACTTCGTTTATCGCTTAAAGGATTCAGCTAAAGTTACTTTTGTTTCCCATGGCTTGAAGGATCAATACGATGTGGCTGCGCTGCACGTGGATGTGAATATCGTGGAAAACGATGTTTTAGACCTAGAGGCCTTCAAAAAATCTAGAAATGACGTGCCTTCGGATGCAGAATTTATTTTAGAGGACGGCAAATATATGTGCGGTTGGGAAGTGGAGAAGATGTCGAAGTCGAAGTTTAACGTCGTAAATCCGGATGATTTAATTGCCAAATATGGCGCAGACACCCTTCGTGTCTACGAAATGTTTTTAGGGCCTTTAGAGCAATTTAAGCCTTGGAACACGAACAGTATCTCCGGATCGCATAATTTCTTGCGCAAGGTTTGGCGTTTATTCTTTGATGACAATACCAACACCTCTAAACTAGTGGACGCACCTGCGTCCCCTGAGGAGTTGAAAGTATTGCACACCGCGATTCGCAAAGTGCAAGACGATTTAGATCGCTTCTCCTTCAACACGGTGGTTTCGACCTTGATGATTTGTGTGAACGATTTAGGGGCATTAAAATGCCACAAGAAATCAGTATTGCGTGAATTAGTGATCTTATTATCCCCTTATGCACCGCATATCGCGGAGGAACTGTGGGTAGCTTTAGGCGAGCAGGAGGGAAGTATATCCTATGCCTCGTTCCCGGTATTTAATGCAGCTTTCTTAGAGGAGAATGATTTCAATTATCCGATTTCATTCAATGGTAAAGTGAAGTTAACACTTGCTTTTCCCGTGACGGCAACGCCAGCGGAGATTGAGGCTGCCGTATTAGCGAATGATCAAGTAACGAAACATCTAGAGGGTAAGACGCCTTCGAAAGTGATCGTAGTTCCAAAGCGGATTGTGAATATCGTCTTGGGGAAATAGATTAAAAATCGACTCGAGTACTCAAAATGGGAATCAGTGGAAGCGCATACCGGTAGGCAAGCGCTTTTGCATTTGAGTCATATCTTTCTTCAATGACATTATCGATGTCCAAGATGTTTTGTAGGTCGGCTCTAATAGTCCACGTATGTTTCTCCCGGTTTAGTTTATAGGCGATGGAAAGATCTAGTCTTTGGAAAGTAGGATATTGCGCTTGCATTATTTGACTAGAAGTTAATACGGTCGTATTTCTTCTAATGGATTCCGTTAAATTAATGGGTGTATACCGATTACCTCCTCTAATTAAATACCTCAAATTCACCGAAAATTTCTGATGAAAATCTTTTCCAACTAATAGATTAGCCGCATAGTTATTATTGAATTGCGTATTGTACCAAACATTTTTTTTCGCTTTGTATTTAGTGTCAAATACAGACGCTGTAATTAAATAATAAAAATCATTACTTAAAAAACGCTCGAGCGTCACTTCAATACCTTTGTTTTCTCCTCTTCCGCTATTTTCTAATACCTGGGTAGGTATTCCAGAACTATAATTTAATAGCGAAAAAGGGCTGTTTCTATTAGAATCCACGGGTGCATGACTGATATTCTGTACATACGCTTCTAGTTTAAGGCGCGTATTTTCCCCAATTTTTTGATCGTATGAAACAACTTGGTGAAGCGATACGGCTGGCTTAATGTTCATATTAGGCAGCTTCGAGGTAGAACCAGTATATCTTTTATAAAAGTACAAAGAGAGGGGATCCAAGCGGGAATGTACACCTAACCCGAGTCCAAGACGTCCCCCTGATTTAGTTTCCCATAAA
>CAJCBY010000396.1 GCA_903960725.1 uncultured Cytophagaceae bacterium
CAAGAATCCAATTGTATTAGGCGAATCGCCTAATTTCTTCTTCAGATCCTCCGCTTGCATTGTTTTCAGTTGATTCGAAAATCGCGTGCGAGCCTCGACCCATTGTGCGACAAAATGCGCGGTTGTTTCCATGTTGTAAGATAGTAATTTCGTAGACTTCTACTGTACCTTTATTAGCAAAAAGCCCCATTATCTAGTAAATTTGAGCAAAATCCACACTCATGCGCAAACACAATTTCTTCGCTGGGCCAGCGACGCTTCCATTTGAGGTTATTCAAGAGGCATCAGCAGGTTTACTTGATTACAAAGGGATGGGAATTTCTATAGCTGAAGTCAGCCATCGCTCCCCTATTTTTACGGATTTAGTAGACGAGGCTAATGCCCTCGTGAAAAAATTTTATAACCTATCAGACGACTGGGCTGTGCTTTGGCTACCTGGAGGAGCCTCTAGTCAACTGACAGTAGCTCCGATGAATCTGACTGAACCACAAGATAAGATTGCTTTTGTGGATTCAGGCTTTTGGGCAGGGAGAGCCTTTGAAGCAGCGGCAAATGAGGCAAATGCATTCTTTTTAGATTCTTCCAAAGAGAGCCAGTACGACCGAATCCCAAAAATCAGTGATGCACAAAATGCGCGCTATCTGCATGTGGTATCAAACGAGACTATTGATGGAACTCAATACCATCAATTCCCAGAGGTGGATGCGCCATTAGTGGCAGACATGACCTCAGATTTTCTGTCGAGACCCTTGCCCATGGAGAAATTTGGCGTGATTTTCGCTTCAGCACAGAAGAATTTTGGAATAGCGGGAATTACCTGTGTACTAGTAAACAAGCATGTTTTACCTGAGAAAAACAGCCGTAAAATTCCAAAGATTTTCAATTATCACACACATATTGACGAAAACTCACTTTACCATACCATCCCTACTTATCCAGTTTATGTAGCACTTTTAATGCTGCGTTACATTGATAAACAAGGTGGACTGACCGAAATGCAACGTTTGAGCAAACAAAAATCTCAATTAATCTACCAAGAAATTGACCGAAATCCTCTTTTAACGGGAATGGTTGCCGTAGAGGATCGCTCCGTAATGAATGCGTGTTTTAGGAGTCAAACGCCGGAAATGGACCACAAATTGGACCTCTATTTAGTGGAGAATGACATCGTAGGAATCAAAGGATTCCCCATCAAAGGAGGGTTCAGGGCCTCTATTTATAACGGCCAACCGCTTGAAAGTGTAATTCATCTAGTCGAAGTATTACAAAATTTTACTAATTAACCGCATAATTTTAAACCTATACCTATGAAAAGACGTCACTTTATTACCTCTGCTGGTTTATTAGCAAGCACAGGAACAACAGCGAAAGCCGCTGCGAAAAAACCCTTATTGCACCACGTATTTTTTTGGCTCAATAACCCTGCTTCAGAGGCAGATAAGCAGCAATTAATCAAAGGGTTGAAAGCCTTAAAAGGCATCCCGACTATCAAAGAGATTCACATAGGGACCTTAGCTTCCACAGAAAAACGCGACGTAGTGGACACGAGCTGGGACGTTTCTGAGTTAATGTTTTTCGATGACGAAGCAGGCCAAAAAGTGTACCAGGATCACCCGATTCACGTAGATTTCGTGAAGAATTATGCCCACTTGTGGAAGAAAGTAATCGTGTATGATGCGATTGATGCGTAAATGAAATATGTTCCCAAATCCGTAAAGGGAACAAGTGCGTGGGGCTTATTCCGTTTGGGGGATTTATTTGCTCGTTCTTTGGCAAAATTTTTAATCCATTAAAAAACCAAAGAAATGAAAAAAATCATTCTATTATTCGCACTTGCGGGAAGCATTTTCGCTTGTACTAAAAAAGAAGACGGCGCTGCTGCTTCCACTGGCGCAAAAGGCCAAAACGGTATCGCTATCGACAGCTCTGCTAACACAGATTTAGTTAGAAAAGCGATCGCTGCGTTTGAATCTGGAGATACGGCAACTTATCGTTCTACCTATTCTGCTGACGCTATATTTCACGATAACTTAGATTCAATGGGTATCGATGGAAATATGACTATTTTCAAAGTATTAGCTGACAAAGGAATTAAAGTTAGCATTAAAGTAGGTCCGGTTTGGGAAAATCAATTCGATAAACCGAATGCAAAAGGCTACACAAATTTCGTAATGGGTTACACTACGTTTACCTACACGAGAGGAGATAAAACTGCTAAGACTGTGATTTTTGCAGTGGACGCTATTAAAGATGGCAAGCAAGTGGAGGAGTGGTTAGTTTATGACAGGACTGCTTTTGCTGAACTAGCTAAATAATTAATTTGGAGCAGCGTCTGCAGGGCGCTGCTCCAAATTTTTTGCTGTCCCTAGGTTACCGAGGACTGACCCGTCGATTTCTTTTCGTAATTTAGGTTCAAACCTATTGAAAAATGAAAAAATCGATCCTCGCATCCCTTCTTTTTGCTATTTCTTTTGTAGCGCAAGCACAATTTAAACTCCAGCATTTACAGACAGAATACCAAACCGCTCCACTAGGTTTAGATGAGGCTCATCCGCGTTTTTCATGGCAAATGGAATCCCCTGTTCGCGGAGAAAAACAAAGTGCCTATCGCATTGTGGTGCATGACGAAACTGGTCGTACCGTTTGGGATTCTAAAAAGCAAAACACAGACATCTCGCTAGGAATTCAATACAATGGAGAAGCCTTAAAGGCAAAAACTGCTTACCGCTGGACGCTGGAGGTTTGGGATGCCGCGAAGAAAAAATCGACACAGGTTTCAAATTTTGAAACAGGCCTAATGAACCCTTCGCTCGAGGCTTGGAAAGGAGCCGATTGGATCGGATCCAATGACTTGAATTTCTATACCCATTACCTTTCGGTTTACAAGTTTCAATACGGTGTTCAAATCGATCAAGGTTCGAAGGCTGG
>CAJCBY010000397.1 GCA_903960725.1 uncultured Cytophagaceae bacterium
CTACCGCTAATTTCAAGCGCATATTCGCTGCAAAAATCGCTAAGACTGCGGGGAGCAAAACGAACAATAACGCCGGCTTTAAAGCCGCTCTATGTTTCCAAATTAGTCCGGTGAAAAATAAGACAATAATCAAAGCAAATCCCACATAGGTGGAGCGCGTGTTCATTAAAAAGAGACCAAACACCCCCATGCAAAGGGTGATGATTCCGGCGATTTTGCCTAGCCATTTGGCAGACATAATTACATACATCGCAAACGGAATCAGAATCAAAAGCGACGCCGCGGTCACGTTCTTATTTCCATGGTATTTATTCAGCCCAAGGATGGCCGCGTCTAAATTCATCGTGCGCAGATTCGCCGAGAAAGTTTTCAAAACGTAAATAGAATCGAAAAATAAATAGGCGGTAATACAATATGCAATCCCCGTAAAAAGAAACGTGCGGTCTTGGTTATAATACAGAATCGAGAGATTCAAAAAGACGAAATAAGTGGTGATCAAGCGGGCCAAAGTCACCAACGTCTCCGTGGGATTAATCGCATACACATACGAGCCTATCGCCCAAAAAACCAACAGCGAAAACACCCAGGTAAACTTGAAGGAAAGTACATGTTTTATCGCCTCCTCATAAACTTTATACCGTAGCGCAATAAAGGCCACCATCGCTAAACTCAAGCTGCTCGAATACAACCACTGCGCACCCATCACATCAGATCCGCCCATGTCTGGGATGAAGTAAACGGCCAGGTAGAGGACGCTGGCTAAAATCGCGATGAAGGAGGAGAGGGTGGGTTTCATGGTGCAATTTAATAATTTATATCTTTCAACGTTTATCTATGACTTTAGAATGATTCAACAGAAAAATGCATTAAATATATTTTCAAAGAGCTTATATACTCTTAGAAGGTTGCCTTTAAAGCGGAAACAGGGATGACCCCTAGCCAATATTTGGAGAGTTTATAAAAAAAGAGGCCTAAGTTTCCTCAGGCCTCTTCCGTTCATTCAAGTTACTAATTACGGAGTCTTAAACTGATACACAACTGTTGTTGATGCATTAGAACCATCGGAAGACCTAATTCTCCAGTAATACACTTTACCCGCTTCCACTGATACGTCGACTGTAGAAGCTGTGATATCTGTTAAGGCCGCAACAGGCGTTTGCTTGCCATCTACTGCGTCTACGGATACCGTATAAGTTATTTTATCATTCTCCGGATCAGAGCCCGTCCAAGCTAACGTAACCTTGCCCGCTTTAGGCGTTACAGTTGCGCCTGGCAATGGAGATACGATCGTTGCCGGGAAAGGAGCAAAATTACTCACCCCTGTTCCTGCTAAATAGAAGTTCCAAGTCTCCGATGTCCCCGTTTGGGTAGTCTTACTAGACTTAGAGGTTAACTTCCAAGAATAAGGAGTGCCTTTTATTAAATTCACCTTCGTCGTTGTTCCAGTAATTGCCGACACTGTTGTGGTTGTGTTTTTATTTAAGTCGGTCAGCGTCATATCATACGACTCTGCGTTTGCTGCTGCCGCCCACGTAAATACCACCTCCATTTGGGTATCTGAAATAACAGTACCAGTTTCACAGGTTTTATTCTTTTCTGGTGAAGTTAAGGTAACTGCCCCAGGAGGATTCACCGTAGGCGTCGGTGGAACCGGAGTAGGTGCTGGATCGCCTCCAGAACACCCTCCTAATAACATCAAGCCAATCACGGCTAATAGTCCGATCTGCTTTTTCATATTCTTATTGTTTAACTACTTTAACTGTTTTACGTACACTCTCTCCCAGTAACTGAACTACATAAGTTCCCGTAGGCATGGTAGATAAATCTATAGCGATTTGTCTAGAAGCTGGAATTTGTACTTTTTGGTCTAACATCGTCATTAATGACGCACTATTAACTGAGACATAAACCTCAGAATCGCGGCCAGGAATATTCACGTAGAAGATACCTGTGGTAGGATTTGGATAGGTTACCACTTCCTCAGATATAAATACCTCTTTCGTGTAATTGCCTTGGCATGCTAAATCGGTTGAAACAACGATTCTATTTAGACCTGTATTCAACGCCTTACTAAATGTGTTACTGAACACAGTTTCTGTTTGTCCATTAATAGTCACATTAAATTTAGACGCCCCGGTCATATCTAACTTAATCGTGTTAGCTATTGGATCTACAACGCTATTCGTTTTCAATGGCTCAGGTTCCTTAATTGTTACCTCGAAGCATTGCTCGTAACCCGTCTTTCCTGCAATTGTCACACATACAGTATAAGTTCCTTTCGCTAAACTACCTAAGATGTAGGTAGTTGATTTCTTCCCTTCTAAAATCTCCGTTTTAGTGAATGAATTTGGTCCTGTAGTCTTGATTGTATAATCTAGAGAAGTATTCAATACTCTCACAGAGAAAGAACCAGAGTTGTTGCCCACACAAGTTGCAGATAATGAAGAAACACGGTAGTTAGTTGCTGGTAAGCTAAACATAGCCACACCAGTTACGTCTACCACAGAACCTGGAGCCGAACCAATCTCTTTATCTACATCATCAAAAATTCCATCACCGTCTGAATCATCACAGCTATCTCCTTGTCCATCTCCATCGGTGTCCTTCTGGTTAGCATTCGGTGTGATAGGGCAATTATCAGCTGTATCAGCAACACCATCTCCATCTGTATCTGTAGCTGGAGTAGTAACAATAGCCGATATTTGAGTTACCAAAGGTTTTGCCTCAGGAACAAATAATGTTTTCTGAGAAGTAACTAAAGGTACCTCAACGGCTCCATCCTTCGCATTGGTGATCTTAACTTTTACCTCATACACATTGTCCTTATTTGCGTCAGTTGGTTTTTCAAAATCAGGAGCTACCTTGAAGTTCAACGTACCTGTTACAGGATCAATAGTAAATAACGCGGCATCTGCTCCTCCAGAAATCTCATACACGAATCCGGTTGAGTTAGCCAATTCCGTTCTCATGAAAGAACTGTAATTTAAATTCGCCTGTGTGTCTTCATAAACGACATCGTAAACACTTACTTTGAACGACTGTTCTAGGCTAGTATTAGGAATGTCTATCACATTAATGACAACGTTTGTCGAATCACTTGCTGATCCATCACTTGACTTAATTTTAAGTGTATGGGACTTAGCCGTTTCATAATCCAGGGCTGATTTCAACGTCAAGACATTACCATTCTTTAATTCGAATAAACCATCACCGTTACCTCCAGCTATTGAATAGGTAACCGTAGTCGCGCCTTCTGGATCGACTGATTTTAGCGTAACTAAAGCAGTCGCGATAGCTAAATCTTCTTTAACACTTATAGGTGTTACAGCATCGATTCTAGGCCCCTCATTGACGTTCGTAATATTAACCGTGACATCACCTACAGTCGTTGCAATGCCGTCAGATACAGCAACAGAAACCGTGAACTTTGCTGTCGTTTCAAAATCAAGCCTTTCCGGGTTTTTCACTTTTAAATTACCCGCTAAACTATCGACTTCAAAGACATCCTTAAAGGTCAATACACTGTACTTCAGTACATCACTATCGCCGTCAGTCGCACTAATATTGCCTACGCTGGTTCCCGCTTTCGAATTCTCAGGAAGCGTGAAGCTATTAGTACCTAAAACAGGTACTTTATTAGGCCTTGTTACCGTGATAACTACCGTTCCAGTTATTGTACCTGCAGCATTTGACGCAGTTACCGTAAATGTTGATTTTGCTAACTCTTGGGTAGGGGTACCGTTAATAATACCCGTCGTTGTATCAAGTTTAACTCCCGTTGGTAAAGCTGGGCTAATGCTGAATTTGGTAGCAAATCCATTCACCTCTGGCACTACATCTGTTATAGGGGAGTCCTTACTAAATACTAAAGGTCCCGGATACTTAACTGAGGTAGGAGGTTTAGATAAGTCAAACAAGTTGATCTTAATCGTTGCATTTGTGCTTCCTACACCATCAGAAACTGCCACCACTAAATCTAAGCTAGGTAGGTTTTTGTAAATCAATACCGCTGGGTCTTTTACTTTAATTATACCCGATAAAGAGTCGATTTCAAAGGTTAACTGGTAAGATGATAAGGAGAATCTTAGCGGTTGGTTTTCAGCATCTGTAGCTAAGACTTTACCCACTACTGTTCCCTTAGGAGCACCCTCTCTGATACTAAATTCTTTCGTACTCACAACTGGTGTGGCATTAACCTTAATACCTGAAGCGTTTAGAACAAAGTTCTTTTCTACAGAGAATGCAGATCCTGCGTAAGAAGCATCCACCGCTTGAACTGACCAATAATACGTTCCATTAGGTAAGCTCAATCTCCATTTCAAGTTATGCTCAGCATTACCTTTATCCCCCGTTTTACGCGTACCATCGGTATTCGCATTTGGCGACATAATTTCATCGCCACCTGGAGTGGTTCCGATTCTAAGTGCATAAGTTAATCCTTCAACCGGCGTATGATCATCCGTACTTGCCTTCCAAACAAATTCCACAGGAGTTCTATTAGCTGCTGTTGTTACACCTGTTAAAATTGTTTGAGATTCAACAACTGGCGTGCTAGGACCAAAATTCTCCACATACTCTAGAACTGGATCAGCAGAGGTAGTTCCTGTAGACATAACACCTATTTCAGACAAGGCTATCTTCGCTACTTGTGCAGATTGATTCCGAACATTGACATAAGTTCTGAATGTATAAGTACCCACCTTGTCTTTATTTTCACCAGAAAGTGCGAAATCTAAATCACCATCACCATCTAAATCACCAAATTCAACTTCTGCGTTAATTACATCGCTTACATTAAATTTACTATCCACATACTTTTGAGTCAATGGATTGAATTCAGACAACTTAGTGGTTTCACCTTGTCCTTCGATTGTACCTGAATACAATAAATCACTGTATCCATCACCGTTAAAGTCCCCTAAATCAACTTTGCTATTTCTAGCAGGTAAGAGGCCCAGATTACTTAATTTAGGCCATCCAGTTTTACCTTGCTTCGTTTGATTCATGTAGATTTCAAAGACATCACCTGTCGCGCTAGTTCCTGAGATGACAGCATCCAAATCTCCATCTGAATCAAAGTCAATTAAATCGGCTGAACCATCTTTAACAGCAAGCAAATTATCAGTAGTGGCCGTAAATGTATACGCTCCACCTAAGGTAGTCGTGTTTTTGTAAACAAATGACCTATATCCTGAAGATGAACTAAATCCACTCACAATTAAATCGATATCTTGATCATTATCAATATCCCCTAAATCAAACACTGCAGAGTTCAAGGTGACAATTTGCGATGATAAATCGGTAGGGGTGAAATTACCTGTCGCTTTATCAAATGAATAAACAACTAAGCTAAATTTACCAGAAGAGAAGCTACTTGTTAAACCAGCTACTACCACTTCCGCTTGTCCATCATTATTCAAATCTACAACTCGCGCCTTTGCTCTAAATAAACCAACTCCAAGGTCCTTAACGTTGTAAATACTTGAATTTGTACCAGTACCTGGATTAGGAGCAGGAGGAGTAGTTGATGTACTCGTCGAACTGTTCGCTGTGGTAGGAGGAATCGTCATGAATACTTTAATTCCATACGATGTTCCAAATAAGTTATTAATAACCACATCTGGTTTACCATCCCCATTTATATCCCCTGTCTGTGCATTCGAAATTTTATCTACTTGACTTAGTGGATTAGAATTATCCGTTGCCAAGCGCTTAGTATCGAATTTCATTAATTTAGGAATCCCTGATTGAGTAGAAGAACCATAAATTAAATCTAAATCCTTATCGTTATCAACATCGACTAATTTGATAACAGGATTAGGGAGTGCAGCAATCGAACGGTCAATAATTCCTCCTTGATTTAAGATTTTCCAATCATATAATAATTGGAATTTATCTTCAATCGCGAATTGTCCACCCTTCAATCCATTATCCACTGCTTGTACCGACCAGTAATAATTACCTGGATCAAGTTGTGTTTCAAAGAAATTAGTATAAATAGGTGCTGTTTTAACAATTAAACGAGTCCCCGTTACTAAATCGCTTTCCGTATTTGATAACTCTGTACCACCTTTCGACGTACCTAGACGAACTACATAGCCTAATGTCGTTGATTTATCATCAGTAGGCGCATTCCAACTTAATCGGACTTTACCATTGCCCAAGTTTTCAGTTTTTAACCCTGAAATTGCAGATGGTGCCTCATTCTTATTGTACTTAATATCCGCTTCATACAATAAGGTCTTAGACCCACTTCCTTCTAAACCAGTAATAAATAAGTCTAAGTCGCCATCCATATCATAATCCACCCAATCTGCTGTTGAATTACGTAAACCTTTTAATACAACTGGGGATTCTTTAAATCCTCCTTCAGGGGTTTGGATAAATAACTTCGTTTGAGGTGTTCCTTTAGAATCTTCACCCGTAAAGACTAAGTCATCCTTACCATCATTATTAAAGTCTCCTACAGCGATATCGCCATTCTTCAACATAGGGAACCCGTACTGAGATATTGTTAAATTTCGCTGAGCGACATTATCATAATAAGAGGAGATTCCTAGAGCTGCCCCATTATTCGTAGAAAGAATGATGTTTCCCTTATCGTCTTCACCAGAATTAATAACAGTCAATCTACCTTGTGAATTAGCCCCGAAATTCGCAACCACTAAAGAAGAATTTAATAAATTCCACTGAATCTGGGAATTATTATTCATGTTGTTATTATTCGTAACCGGTGTTGGAATATACGTATTCAACCAAAGTCCGCCTACTGCAGAACCGCTCGCCGCCTGTCCTGAATAAATAATGTCATTATCCCCATCTAAATCATAATCAACAATTTTCAAGTCTCCATTAATGAATCCTGATGCCCCTTGAGATGAGCCATTTTGATTCATCATCATTCCTCCATTGGCTGAAAGATTCCCGTTTTCTACAATGAAATTGCCTTTCCCCTCTTCCTTGAAGCATAGGTAGAATTGGAATTGATCTCTCTCATCAAGACCTGAAATAGCTAAATCAATATCACCATCATTATCTAAATCACCCCAAGCCATTTTACTTGCATATAATTGAGGTAAACCGTAATCGTTAGTATCTTCAAAATACTCGCCTTTAACATTTAGATATAATTTAGTTTGAGGCTTGTTATTAAAACCAGATACCACTAAGTCAATGTATCCATCTTTATTAATATCAACCCATGATAAATCTCCATCCGTTAAGAAGGCGATATTTTGATTGATGTTCTTGAATACCCCTTGATTATTTTGGTAGATAGCTGTTACAGCACCTGTTGTTGCACTTTCTCCCATTACAGCTACGTCTTGGTCGCCATCACGGTCGTAATCACCCCATGCTACTGCACCATTAGCTAATCCCACAAATGGATTCTCCTTCAATGTCAACGTAGTATTGTTATCCAATATCTTTAAGGTCAACTCACTAGTAGCATTTAAATTCGCTCCTACGGCTGTGCCTACCTTCGCGATAATGGTTTCATCTTCCTCATTTAAATCTTCGTCTAAACCTTGAATCGTAAGTTTAGCTTCAGACGCCCCAGCTGGGATAATAATTTGTGGAGAAAGCTGGTATTTCAATACGCGGTGATTCATCCGATCAGTCACATACATGTTGCCTTCCGAATCAAAACCTATACCATTTGCTTGACTAATTCCTGTAGCAACCACAACCCCTACTGTAGCATTAGGAGCCCACCTTGTTACGCGACCATTAGCTGCTTCCGCAACAAATACATTCTCTTTTGCATCTACATAGATTCCTTGCGGATCCCCTAATTGATTCGGAGCAGAACCAAACCAATTACCTCCTGCTACAATCGTTGGTTTTGTAGCACCTGGAGCCCATTTTTGAACAGCATGGTTATGGTTAGTTGTAACATAAACATTACCTGTCGCATCCACAAACAAGCCTTGTGGCCAATTCAATCTAAGGTTATTTTCCGAAGGTGTAAGAGCTGAATTATAAGTATCGCCTCCAGCTACTAACGTACCTGTTGTAGCGTTAGGGGCCCATCTAACAACTCGGTTATTGGCATTGTCAGTAATGAAGATATTGCCTGACCCATCCACAAATAATCCATTCGAATTACCTAGCTGATTAAGCGCATTTCCAGAACCATTTCCTCCGGCAACAACCACACCCGCAGTGGCTCCTTTAGCCCATTTAACTACTCGATTGCTTTGGTTATCTATTACAAAAACATTTTCATTGGCATCCACATAAATACCACGAGGATTTTGTAATTGATTTAAGTTGTTACCCCACCAATTACCGCCGGCTACTACTGTTCCTGTTGTATCGCCCGGTGCCCATCTAGTTACGCGAGGGTTATTATTACTAGAAACATAAACTGTACCATTTGGAGTAACAAACATCCCTTCTGGATAGTCAACCTTGTTGAATTCATTCCCTTGGCCATTTCCACCCGCAACTACTTTTGTGCTACCCTTACCCGGGAAGTCTACGGTATAATCTTCTTGTAGTGTTGCTTGTCCCGTAAATCCAAAACTTAATACCGCATCGCGTGAAGATGGTGCAGAAAGCTTCGCTAAGATAGATGTTGATTTATGCTCTGGGAAATCCTTCAAATCAGTAGAAAGAGTTACCACAGGATTATCGTCACTTTCCAATAAGGCTATCACCGAATCTATTGCAACCGTAGCATTCGTTATGGCACTTACTTTAAACTTAATCGATTCAAGCACCTCGACTGCGGTATCATCTAACCCTTTTGTTGAAATAGTTATTGTACCTGAAGACGCTCCCTTGGCTATCTTCAACTCCTTAGATGATACCTTGTATTCTGTAGTTTCACTTGCAGTGCCTGATACTACAAAAGTTAACGCCACCTCTTTACCTGATACTACAGGAACCGTATAAGACGTGTTTGCAGGTGAGTTATTAGGTGTACTTCCAGTATTGGAAGCTGTTCCTGCATTAATCACCGTGGACATTGAAGCGGTTAGGACTAAATCATTAGCGGCATTTTCTACAATTCTTGGACGACTTAAGCTCAATCTCACTACAGGAGCAAGATCATCATCAGAAATCGAAAGCGTAGTGGAAACTGTTCCTACAGCTGTTGCATTAGTCACATTCTTGCCTGTAATAATGATGGTTTCATCCTCTTCATCGATAGCGTCATCTACCGTTGTGATCGTTGCTTTTCCTGAAAGATCCCCCGCTTTTACCACAATTTGTGGATTCAATAAGAAACGAAGCACACGGTGATTATTACGCTCTACAACGTAAAGATTTCCTTTGCCATCAAAGGACATTGCGGTAAGGTTATTTATTCCACTAGCAACGACAACTCCTGTCTTTGCTCCTGGAGCCCATTTAGTGACGCGACCATTGCCCCCTTCACCCACAAATACGTTTCCTTCATCGTCCACATAGATTGCTTCGGGATTCGCTAATTGATCTGCACGACTTCCCCACCAATTACCGCCTGCAACTATTTCAGGTTGCGTAGCACCTGGCGCCCATTTTTGTACCGCATGATTCCAGTTAGATGCCGCATAAACATTGCCTGCTTTATCTACAAATACAGCACCTGGATTATTAAGTTTAGCTGTTTCAGTACTTGCATTATACGTAGCACCACCCGCAACTGTAACACCTGTGGTATAGGCCCCTGAAGAATTTTTCGCCCATTTCTGGATACGGTCATTGTTTCTATCAGCTACAAATATACTTCCTGCGTCATCAACAAAGATGCCTGTAGGATTACTAAATTTATTAGCTTCACTGCCAGAACTTTGGCTTCCTGCAACAATAGTTCCTACTAGCGATCCTTTAGTGTACCTAACAATGTTGTTAGCAAACCCGGAGATGGCATAAAGAGTTTCATCCTTATCCACAAAAATACCCATTGGATTTCTAATCAAATTATTTTGGCCTTGTGTCCAATCATCCCCGGCAACTATCGTTCCTGTTGTATCACCTGGGGCCCATCTGGTAACTTTAGCATTATTTTGTGACGAAACAAATACAGTTCCATTGGCTAAAACGGATACGCCCCAAGGGCTACCCACTTTATTTCTCTCCCCTCCGTCACCTTTACCACCGGCAACTACCGTAAACTCTCCTTTTCCAGCAAAGTCCAGAGTATAATCATCCGATATTTTAGCTGAACCTTCAAGGCCTAATTCTACGATGACATCTCTAGATGCGGCAGTAGGCAACTTAACCTCTATCTCTTGTGTAGTATTTTTCTCTGTTATCGTTGCTTTTGAGCTAGCGATAGAATAAGTAGGCGCATCGTCACTTTCTACAAAAGTAGTCACTGTACTTGTTTGAGCCGTCGCATTCGTTATTGCTTTAACAGCAAACACAATGCTCTCTAATGGCTCTACAGTTGTATCATTAAGATTACGCGTTGAAATAGTTAGCGCACCAGAGCTTTTGCCCTTTGCGATAGTAATTGTATTACTTGAAATAGTATACTCACTAGAGGCAACCGCAGTTCCTGATGTTTCAAATAATACCGTAATGTCTTTATCCGAAACTATCGAAGGTGTTGCTGTCAATACTAAATCTGTAGAAGAGTTTTCTACAATAGTAGGAGAGCTAAACTTAAACGACACCACTGGAGCTGTATCATTATCGACAATAGTAATGGTATTAGAGGCACTGCTGCTAAGCGCCACATTGGTAACAGTAGTAGGAGTTAAAATTAGCGTTTTGTTATCTTCGTCTGTTAGGTCATTTACACCTTTAACTTTAATTTGACCCGTTAAATCCCCCGCTTTAATAGCAATAATTGGATTTTTGCCAAATTTCTGAACTCGGTGATTTGACTGATCGGATACATATAAATTCCCCTCTGCATCTAAAGCGACACCGGATGGACGGCTCAATTTAGCGACTGAAGAACCATCTCCTAGACCTCCTGCGACAACATTACCAGTCTTTGCGCCTGGAGCCCACTTCGTAACCCGGTGGTTATCTCTTTCAGATACATATACATTTTGATCCGAATCAACATAAATACCACTTGGGTCTGCTAGCTGATTAGGAGCGGAACCGTACCAGTTACCCCCTGCCACGATTGTAGGTTGAGTTGCCCCTGGAGCCCATTTTTGAACGGCATGATTCCATCCAGTGGTAACATAGATGTTCTTATCAGCATCAACAAATACTGCCTGAGGGTTATTTAATACGTTAACATTATTTTGATTATTGAAATCACTACCACCGGCAACTGTTGCACCTGTAGTTGCATTTTTTGCCCACTTTTGAACACGATTATTATTTCTATCCGCTACATAGATATTCTCCTCAGCATCAACGAAAACA
>CAJCBY010000398.1 GCA_903960725.1 uncultured Cytophagaceae bacterium
CTACTGCTCAGTAGGTGCAAAAAATGCATTCGGTCGTGAAATTATTGAAGAGCATATGGACTTGTGTATCGATGCAGGTTTAAATATAGAAGGTATTAACGCTGAGGTAGCAGCTGGACAATGGGAATTCCAAATGTTCGCTAAAGGTGCTAAACAAGCAGGCGATGAAATCTGGTTAGGTCGTTATATTTTAGAGCGTTTAGGCGAGAAATATGGTGTTGCAATCAACTGGCACTGCAAGCCTTTAGGAGAATTAGACTGGAACGGTTCAGGTATGCACGCGAACTTCTCTAATACGGTATTACGTACAGCTGGAAATAAGGAAGCATATGACAAAATTTGTCAATCATTCGCTCCATTTGTGAAAGAACACATTGAAGTGTATGGTGCTGACAATCACATGCGTTTAACTGGAAAGCATGAAACAGCTTCGATTCACGATTTCTCTTATGGAATCTCAGATCGCGGTGCGTCGATTCGTATCCCTATCGCAGCAGTAGAAAAAGGATGGAAAGGTTGGTTAGAAGACCGTCGTCCAAACTCAGCGGCAGATCCATACAAAGTAGCTGCGCGTATTATCAAAACGGTTAAAACAGCTAAATTATAATTCATTTATTAAGCATTTATATACTTTTATAGACAAGATGGCGGGTTTTCCCGCCATTTTTGTTTTACCTTTGCATCCTGATTTTAGGTATGAAAAAAGTCGCTTTTTACACCCTTGGTTGCAAATTGAACTTTGCAGAATCCAGCTCCATAGCTCGTTCTTTGGAGCCGATGGGTTTTGTGCGTTCTGAGTTCCAAGACCAACCTGATTTGTTCGTCATCAATACCTGTAGTGTAACGGAGCAAGCCGACAAGAAGTGTAAAAAAGTTGTAAGAGAAGCGAAGAAAGTAAATCCAAATTCAACTGTCGTTATTATTGGTTGTTATGCACAACTAAAACCAGAGGAGATATCAGCTATTCCAGGTGTGGATTTAGTGTTGGGTGCTAATGAGAAATTTCAATTGCCCACTCTCCTTCCACCCTATTTAGATCGCGAGTCGGTTGATTTACCTAAGTTAATTGCCTCTGAGATTCGCTACGATCTCGATTACCACGCGTCCTATTCGGTTAATGACCGAACGCGTACTTTTTTAAAGGTCCAGGACGGTTGCGATTATCCTTGTTCTTATTGTACGATTCCATTAGCGCGCGGTCAGTCACGATCAGATACCATTGAGAAAGTATTGGGTTTAATTGAGGAGATTTCTGCCAAAGGTGTCAAGGAAATTGTCCTTACCGGAGTGAATATCGGGGATTTTGGCATTCAAAATGGCAAACGTGTGGAGACCTTCTTTCAACTCGTGCAGGCAATTGAAAAAAAATCATCCATTCAGCGTTTCCGAATTTCATCCATAGAACCTAATTTATTGACTTCAGAGATGATTACTTTTTTAGGGTCATCTTTGAAATTTGTTCCGCACTTCCATATCCCCTTACAATCTGGATCAAACACCGTTTTGCGATTAATGAAGCGCCGCTACCAGCGAGAATTGTATGTTGATCGTGTCACTTCTATCAAAGAAGCGATGCCTAACGCTTGTATTGGTGTCGATGTGATTGTAGGTCACCCGGGAGAGACCTCCGAATTATTTTTAGAGACCTATGAGTTTTTGAATGCATTGGATATTTCTTATCTACACGTTTTCCCTTATTCTGAGCGCCCTAATACGTATGCTGTGGATATCAAGCCTAAAGTAGATGGTATGCAAAAAGCGGAGCGTTCGAAAATGTTACACATTTTATCAGATAAAAAGCGCCATGCTTTTTATGAATCCCAAGCTGGTTTAAAAGGTCAGGTACTTTTTGAGGAATCGGCTACACCGGGCACAATGGAAGGCTTTTCTGAAAACTACGTTCGCGTAGTGGTGCCTTTTGATCCTTTGCAGATTAATACCGTTCAGCAAGTTCGCTATAAGAGTTTGAGTGAGACCGGTGAGATGTTGGGGGTTGTATTAGAGTAAATTTCAAAGAGCAAAGCTCAAAGTTCAAAGTTGTTTTTTAGATTTCTATGATTGATTATTTCTCTGATCTTTGCTCTTTGAACTTTGGTCTTTTTTTTGTTTTTGATCACCGATCAAAAACAAAAAAGTCGGAAACCATAGGCCTCCGACTTTTTGATTGAAACAAAACCACAAGAACCATTACTTGCGGCTCAGTTGTTGTTGAATTACTCAGCTAACGATTCATCGTGTTGTGAGATATCCAATCCTAATCTTTCTTCTTCCTCGTTAACGCGTAACGGAATGATTTTGTCCGTAACGATTAACAGAATATAAGATAACCCAAAAGCAAAGGCAGAAACGATTGCTAAGGCTAATAAGTGCTTAAAGAATAAGGAGGTTTCTCCGTAGAATAAACCCTGTTCAGCTACTGCCGCATTAACCGCAGTTGTTGCGAAGATACCGGTCATTAACATTCCGACCATACCGCCTAAACCGTGGCAAGGGAATACGTCTAATGTATCATCTAAGTTTGAAGATGCTCTCCAGTGTGCAGCAATGTTAGAAACAATGGCAGCGACAACTCCAATGAAAATCGCCACAGGAACGGTAACAAAACCAGATGCGGGTGTGATGGCTACTAAACCTACCACTGCACCGATACAGAAACCTAAGGCTGATACCTTCTTTCCTCGTGTTACATCAAATAAAATCCAAGATAAACCTGCTGCCGCTGCTGCTACGTGAGTTGTTGCAAAAGCAGTTACCGCTAAACCGTTTGCTCCTACTGCAGAACCTGCATTAAAGCCAAACCATCCGAACCATAATAAACCTGTTCCTAATAACACGTAAGGAATGTTAGCTGGAGGCAAGATGTTTGATTCAACGTGTGATTTTCGACGACGCAAGTACAAGGCACCAGCTAATGCAGCCCAACCAGCTGACATGTGAACAACAGTTCCACCGGCAAAATCCAAAACGCCGAAGTTAAACAAGAAACCATCTGGGTGCCATGTCCAGTGTGCTAAAGGAGCATAAACCACTAC
>CAJCBY010000399.1 GCA_903960725.1 uncultured Cytophagaceae bacterium
CCCAACTACCTATGTTTCCGCCTTCATTTACGAGATGGACCTTGCTTATGCGATGGCAGATTTAGTTATTTCGAGAGCGGGCGCGTCGTCTGTTTCAGAGATTTGCTTGACAGGCAAAGCGAGTATCTTAGTCCCTCTACCCATTGCGGCAGAAGATCACCAAACCGAAAATGCCAAAAGCCTCGTTTCCCAGCATGCAGCCATCCTCGTTCGGGATGCTGACGTGAAAGAGAAATTAGTATCCATCGCATTGGACGCACTTCGCAGCGACTTAAGTGCCTTTGAAAAAAATAGCCTGAAGCTAGCTAAGCCGAATGCAGCCCACGAAATTGCCCTATCCATTCTACAAGCATGAAAAAAGAATTAAGCCTTAGTGATTTAAAACAAGTCTATTTTTTAGGAATAGGGGGCATTGGCATGTCTGCTATCGCCCGCTGGTTTTTGCACAATGGATTTCCGGTAGCTGGATATGACAAAACAGAAAGTCCGTTAACGAAAAAATTAGCGGAGGAGGGAATGAGTATTCACTATGAAGATTCTATTGAACTGATTCCTGCAGCTTGTCTTTCGGACGTGGAACATAGCTTGTTTATCTATACTCCCGCGATTCCGAAGGATCATTTGGAGATGAATTATTTACTTTCCAAAGGAATCCGTCTCTACAAGCGTTCCGAAATTTTAGGCTGGATTACCCAGCAAATACCTACCCTAGCCGTAGCAGGAACGCATGGCAAAACGACTACATCGTCCTTACTTACCCATTTATTGATCAGTGCAGGTAAAAATGTCACGGCCTTTTTAGGAGGCATTACTGTGAATTACGGCACTAATTTTATCCCGAACCATTCGAAAGAAAACATCGTCTGCGTGGTAGAAGCCGATGAATACGATCGTTCCTTCTTGACACTACACCCACAAGCTGCGGTGGTGACTTCCACGGATGCAGACCACTTGGATATTTATGGCGACGGGGACTCTGTTTTGGAAAGCTTTCAATTGTTTGTGAGTCAAATTAAACCAGGCGGATTCTTCATCCAGAAAAATGGTTTGAGCTTAGAATCAGCTTTGGGTGGATCTACTTTTGGGATTGATGCAGGTGACTTCAAGGCTCACAACATCCGGATCGAAGATCACCGAATGATTTTTGATATGAGCTATCCAGGCGGAGAGGTTACTGACATCCCGATGCGAATTCCAGGTTTCCACAATATCGAAAATGCCCTTGCTGCAGCTGCATTAGCTATGCAAGTGGGTGTTACTGGGGAAGAAATCAAAATAGGCATAGCCTCTTTCTTAGGGGTGAAACGCCGTTTTGAATACCATGTTGAATCGGATGAGCATGTTATGATCGACGATTACGCGCACCATCCTACGGAAATTGCGGCTTGCCTGAAATCGGTGAGAGCACTTTATCCAGGTGAAAAAATTACGGCTGTCTTTCAACCACATTTATTCTCTAGAACCAGGGACTTTATTGATGACTTTGCTAAGAGCCTAGCGATCGCTGATGAACTCTATTTATTGGATATTTATCCGGCACGCGAATTACCGATGGAAGGTGTCAGTTCGGACTGGTTATTGAGCAAAATTGAGCTCGAGGCGAAACAGGTAATTTCAAAAGCCGATCTTTTACAAGTGATCGATACAAAAAAACCGAAACTTTTAGTCACCATGGGAGCTGGAGATATCGATCTTCTTTTGAATGATTTAAAATTGAGCTTATCTTAGTATAATTATTCAAATGAAAGCAAACACGACCTTAATCAAGCAAGTAATCGGGATGGTGATTTTATTCGCCCTCGTCTTAGCGGCTGTCGTATTTGCCGAAATTAGTTTCAACAACGTGCTTTGCAAAGGGGTTGAAATTACCCTCGATTCGGAGAACGAAAAGGCCCTTTTAAGTAAAAAAGACATCAAATTAATGGTGTCAGAACAAGGGACTGATTATTTTTTGGACAAACCTATCACGCAGATTTCCTTACGTAAAATTGAAGAGCGAGTAAAGCGAATTCCGTTAGTAAAATCCTGCGAGGCTCACCACGATTTCAGTGGTGTTATTTCTGTATCCGTAAAAGAATATAAGCCCATCGCCCGCATTGTTCGCTCGACCATAGGCACGTCCCCTTTCCCAGATCAATACATTTCTGAGGATGGTAAATTTATCGGGACTAGCCCACTGTTTACACCTCGAATCCTGGTCACGGGTGGTCCTTATTTCGATGGCAAACGTGACTTAACGGATAAGCGTGGGAAGACCTTAATCCCGTTCTTTCAGTATATTGAAAATAACGCTTTTTGGAAAGCCCAAATCTCCCAAATCATTGTCGCAAAAGATGGCGGCATCGTGATAATCCCTACGATAGGTACGACGCGAATTGA
>CAJCBY010000400.1 GCA_903960725.1 uncultured Cytophagaceae bacterium
GAATTTGTGCTTTTGCTCCTAATAATGGAACCGTTTCTTTCCACGATTGGGTATTTGCTAGGAAACTCATCTCTGAATTAAAGAAGCAGGTCGATATCGTTGTTGTTTCATTCCATGGAGGTGGCGAAGGAGCAAAATACCAACATATTACTCGAGCTAATGAATTCTTTATTGGGGAGAATAGAGGAAATCCATACGCTTTTGCGCGCATGGCCATCGACGCTGGCGCAGATGTCGTACTAGGAAGTGGGCCTCATGTAACTAGAGCAGTTGATTTATATAAAAATAGATTCATCGCTTATAGCTTGGGTAATTTTTGCACCTATGGGCAATTCAACTTGAATGGGCCTAATGGCGTTGCTCCACTTTTGGAATTAAACATCAATAAAAAGGGAGAATTCATCTCTGCCAAAGTTACCTCCATCAAACAGGAAAAAAACAAACACATGTCAATTGACCCTACTGGCAAAGCGTTTCAACTCATGAAAGAGCTAACTAACGCAGATATTCCTGAGGCAGAATTAGTGTTTTCGACTGGAGGAATGATTACAAGAAAATAAAAAACGATGAAAAAACTACTACTTATAATCCTCACCATTTTCACCTTAGCCTCTTGCACGAAAAGCGGAGAAACGGTGTCTAACTACTTCTCCTATCCTGACAGCTTACAAGCCGGTGGGGTGAAAATGATTCCCATTCAGACTCCTTCTGGAACCTTTAAGGTGTGGACGAAGCGTTTTGGCAATAATCCGAAAATTAAAATTCTATTATTGCATGGAGGGCCCGCGATGACGCACGAGTACATGGAATGTTTTGAGACTTTTTTCCAAAGAGAAGGCTTCGAATTCTACGAATACGATCAACTAGGTTCCTATTATAGTGATCAACCGACCGATACAACGCTTTGGAAAACAGAGCGATTTGTAGAAGAAGTGGAGCAGGTTCGCAAGGCGATTGGTGCTGATTCAAGCAATTTTTATGTGGTAGGAAATTCATGGGGCGGGATTTTAGGCATGGAATATGCGCTGAAATACCAAAAGCATATAAAAGGTCTTGTGGTATCTAATATGGTAGCAAGTGCGCCAGAATACGGGAAATATGCAAAGGAGGTGTTAGCGAAGCAAATGGATCCTAAGGTATTAGCCGAAGTAAGGGCAATCGAGGCAAAAAAGGATTTCAATAATCCACGCTATATGGAGCTCTTGATTCCTAATTTCTACCACGAACACATTTGCCGTTTGAAAGAGTGGCCAGATGCCTTGAATCGTACCTTTAAGCACGGAAATAGTGCTGTTTATGTTCGAATGCAAGGACCGAGTGAGTTCGGGATTAGCGGACTTTTAGAGAAATGGGATATCAAAAATCGCTTAAAAGAAATCTACGTCCCTACCCTCATGATAGGTGCGAAATACGATACCATGGATCCTAAAGCCATGGAAGAACAGAGCAAATTAGTCCAAAAAGGATCCTATTTATACTGTCCTAATGGCAGCCACTTAGCGATGTGGGATGACCAAAAAGTATACATGAACGGTGTCATTTCATTCATCAAGAAAGTGAATGGGGAGTAATAATCTTTATTTCAATTCAAAGGCTATCTCGTTAGGGATGGCCTTTTTTCAGGTTAAAAAGGGATGTGATATTGTCACATTTTTCCTACTTTAGGAAACTAAACCTACTTAACATGAAACTAATTGTCTTACTCCTAAGCCTTTCTACCCTAGCAAACGCACAAAACTTATTAAAAGAGGCTGTTAGCTTTCGCCTAGGTGCCTCCGTTAATCCTCGATTATTGACTGATAATGAAGCCTACCGCAACATCGCAAGCAATGAATTCACAAGTTTGACAGCTGAAAATCACATGAAGATGATGCTAGTGCATCCAGCGGCAGATCGCTTTGATTTTACGAGAGGCGATGAAATAGTTGCTTTTGCTACAGCAACTGGCAAGCGGATCCATGGACATACATTGGTTTGGCATAATCAGGTACCTCAGTGGATGAAGGATTTTCAAGGGGATCAAAAAGCTTGGGAAGCCCTATTAAAAAACCATATCCAAACTGTGGTGACACATTACAAAGGTAAAGTTAGTGGCTGGGAC
>CAJCBY010000401.1 GCA_903960725.1 uncultured Cytophagaceae bacterium
CAACGGCATCGTCTTCTGTAGCGGGTAAGCTGTGGATTTCTCCCAAAATCACCGCTACTTTATTCTCCTTCAAAATATCGGCAATCATCCAGCTGTCTGTTGCTCCTACGAGAACAAGCTTGAAGTTGAATTCTTTGGCAAAATGAATGGCTGTAAGCATTTCCTTCACAAGGTCGCAATGCACGAAAAAGGGCTTGCTTCCATCGAACAATCCTCTGGTGGCTTCGAACTTTAAGTTCGTGGCTGTGTGCGTCTTCTCGTTCAAATAGGCTTTTGCTTCCTGAAAAAAGGACCGCGCCTCTTCGAGGCGCGCCAAACCTGCCGCCACCGGATCCGCATTCGCCCCTCTACGCTGAAAAGCTGTTGGACGGTTAATCAAGGCTGGCATTTTGAAGTGAATGCCATTATCCATCGCGTAGGCTGCATCTTGCCAGTTCCAAGCATCTAATTGTACGACGCTTGAAGAACCAGGGATCATGCCACCTTGAGGGGTGATTTGCGCGAGTAAAACACCATTCGAACGCACCGTGTTGATGATTTTCGAATCGGTATTGTAGGCTACGATCGAACGGATGTTCGGGTTCATTTCGCCTAATTCCTGGATATCTACCGTGGATTTGGTAGAAACGAATTCTACTAAACCTAAGCTTGAATTAGGAGCGATTAAGCCAGGATAGACTTGCTTTCCTGTGGCATCAATGCGCTCTGCATCCCCTGAGATAGTCACAGGTGAAGCGGAAACGGATTTGATTTTGCCTTTTTCGAGAACGACTGTGCCGTTTTCGATGATGGTCCCGTTACCCACGTGGATTGTACCGCCGGAAATGACGATAGTTTTGCTTTGGGCAGGGGACGGGTGCATGGTTTCTTGTGCGATAGCAGCAAAGCCGGTAAGCGCAAAGAAGAGTGTATATATGATCTGTTTTTTCATCTTGAATCTTAGTTTTCAGTGTTATCCCAACGGCTAGAAATACGGTCCCAAATGCTGTTTCCGTGGTGGTGATCCACTTCACATTCGTTCTCTTCCTTGAAAGATGGAGTGGCAGGACGAGTAGATGCTCCTCCTTTTTTCGCACCAATCATCTTATGAACTAAGCGTTGTTTCTCCGCTTTTAATTCAGCCTGGCGAATTAAGTCTGCTGCGCGATCGAATACGACTGCCCCATCTACGATCGTATGCTCTGATTTAGCATAAATCGATAATGGATTATCTGACCAAACCACGATATCGGCATCCTTACCTTCTTTGATGGAACCGACGCGGTCAGCGACGTGTAACATTTTGGCAGGATTCAAGGTCACCATTTTCAAGGCATCCTCTTCTCCCATACCCGCGTATTTCACAGATTTCGCTGCTTCTTGGTTCAAACGACGCGCCATTTCCGCATCATCGGAATTGATACCTACGTTCACACCCGTCTTTTGCATTAAATACGCGTTTTGTGGGATCGCATCCGTCACCTCCATTTTGTAGCTCCACCAGTCGGAGAATGTCGATGCATTTGCGCCGTGTTTGGCCATGATATCAGCGACTTTATAGCCTTCCAAAATGTGGGTGAACGTATTCACTGTGAATCCAAAATGATCCGCTACTTTCATCATCGCGTTAATCTCGCTTTGTACATACGAGTGGCAGGTGATGAAGCGCTTGTGGTTCAAAATCTCCACTAAAGTCTCTAATTCTAAATCGATACGCTTGCCTGGACCTTGTTTTTCATAGTCTCTTGCGCGCGTGAAAGCGTCCATCAACACCTGCTCCACACCCATCCGAGAGTCTGGGAAACGAGGGTTGGATGTATTATAGGAACGTTTTACGTTTTCGCCCAAAGCGAATTTGATAAATGGATCCC
>CAJCBY010000402.1 GCA_903960725.1 uncultured Cytophagaceae bacterium
TCGGAGATCGAGGGCGAGCGCTTAAATGCGGAGCAGGTACGCTCTTCGATTGCGCGGCAGTTAGGTTTGGAAATTGCCGGATCTATTCCCTCTGATCGCCATGTAGATGGCGTGGTGGAAATGATGTTAGATGCAACCCAAAACTTCAACGACCCACTCTCCTCCGATCGGCTTTTCAACTGGCATTCCGCCCTTTTCCCCACCGGACGTTCCGGGATGTACCCCATATCTGTAGGACGATGGAGGACAGATAAAAAGGGTCCGATGCAGGTAATTTCGGGAGCTTTTGGCAAGGAAAAAATCCATTTTCAAGCACCGGATTCATACAAAATCGAGCCTGAAATGGCCCTGTTTTTAGAGTGGTTTAACACGAATAACACGTTAGATTCAGTTATAAAAGCAGGCGTTGCGCACTTGTGGCTGCTGACTATTCACCCTTTTGACGATGGAAATGGTCGAATTGCGCGCGCGATGACGGATTTGTTAATGGCTCGCTCAGACACTAGTACGCAACGATTTTATAGCCTTTCTGCACAAATACAGTTGGACAGAAATGCCTATTATACGATTTTGGAGAAAACCCAAAAAGGAAACCTCGACCTCACCGAGTGGTTGCAGTGGTTTTTAGAAACACTAATCAAGGCTTTGAAATCAACGGATACGCTATTAAAACGCGTATTGTTTAAAGGAGAATTTTGGCAAAAAAATAGCCTTATCTCTCTCAACGATAGGCAAAAGCGAATGCTCAATAAAATCCTCGACGGCTTCGACGGCCACCTCACCTCAGATAAATGGGCAAAGATCTCCAAATGCTCGAAAGACACCGCCATCAGGGACCTAAACGACCTGCTTTCTAAAAATATCCTGCAAAAAGACGAGGCGGGTGGACGTAGTACACGTTATCGCATGAGTTAAAGCAACGCATCACTATTTTCAAAGTTCAAAGAGCAAAGCTCAAATATCAAAGCAAAGCCTCCGGACTAAGCCGCAGGCGACTCATTGACTAAACCGCAGGTGACTAAACGGCTCTGCCGTGACTAAGCCACGAAGTGGCGACTAAGCGGCTCCGCCGTGACTAAGCCGCAGGCGACTCATTGACTAAACCGCAGGTGACTAAACGGCTCTGCCGTGACTAAACGACGCAGTCGTGACTAAGCCACGAAGTGGCGACTAAGGCGCAACGCGCCGACTAAACGGCTCTGCCGTGACTAATACGAAAAAACCCTCCAGCCAGCAGCCAAAGGGTTTCTAAACTCCGTGTTCTAAATTATTTAATTATCGTATAATCAGCCAGATCAAAGAAGATCTCCACTGAAGTTTGAAAACGCTGCCAGCGTTGACTTATTGCTTCTATTGATTCTGTTGACCCTGTCAACAAAATAGGCTCCCCTACCTTCAAAGACAGGCGTAAATTAACCTGACCACCAGTAGACGCTAGTATTTCTAGGTCTGCCACACTATTTTGATTCACGAACTTAAACGTGCATCTGTTATCCGTACAGTACTTTAATCGTATCGACTTCATAGCGAAATAGAAATAACAATTAAATCTACAGCACCGCAAAATCAATCTTTGTCAAAAATCCCGACAAGCACAGTTTTTGGACTAAAAAACTTATTTCCAAATATGTACCTCCACGCGACGATTCAGCTGCAGATCCGTATTCGACGCCGGAATTAATTCCGAGAATGCCTCGCCTTTAAAACGATTCGAAGAAACCCCGCGTTGCATCAAGTAACGGCGAACAGATGCGACACGGCGCTTAGCTAAGCCATCGTTGTAGCGTTCTGTTTGGCGGTAATCCGTGTGACCCTGAAGCACCACATTCACCTGCGGGTATTCTTTCAACAACTCAATAATTCGGTCTAATTTACGTGCGTTCATTGGCCCTATCCACGACTTGTCCGTGCGGAAATACACGACCGTATCAAACAATGAATCGAGATTTACTTCACGGCGAGGGGCCGGAGCAATAGGAGCAATAGCACCAACAGGAGCATTAGCAGCTAAAACTGGAGCCTCCACGGAAGCCGGAGGAGTAGCAGCAGCAGGAGGACATCCTTTTAACTCCTTAATGCCAGCCACCACTGGGCAATCATCCAACGCATCGATTACGCCATCGCCATCTTTATCCGATGGACAACCTTTGTTTTCGCGCACCCCTTTTACGGCAGGACAATCGTCCTCAGAATCAAGCACCCCATCCTCATCCGTATCTAAAGGGACGGACGCGACAATCACTGGGTCAGAAATCCGCTCATGACCCCACTCAAATACGAGTCCTAGGGTAGTGCTAAAATTCGTGCCTCGGTGATTAAATGGGTCTAGCGTACCGGATACGAAAAAGGGGAAACCGACCTGGGTCATGCCGCGCAAAAGCCAGTGATTTGCGACCTTGTAATCGAGCCCAGCTGCGATGGAACCGACAAAGTCTATGTCGCTGCGGGTTTGGTTATAATTATTATCAAAAAGGCCTTCGCCAGCAAATTGAGCGAACGGCTTGAGCTTGTGTTTATCGCGATCGCGCAGATAATAACGCATCCCTAATCCAGCGGAGGCATAGCGATCGCGGGAGCCATTAAGGCCATAAAGTAAGGTCCCAAAAACGTCCACATTCGGCTTTGTTTCGCGGGCATATTGAAGGCCTAATTCTGTATAATTTATCACCATGTCCCGGCGAGAGGGCAAGACTTGTATCCAACGATTTGTGCCGCCCACTAAAAGTGCCATACTGTGTCGCGGGGTATATTTTATTTCTTCCACAGTGCTCTGTTGCGCAAACACGGAGAAACTCAAAAATAAAAACAACAGCTTCTTCATTATTTTGGACGATTTAAAATAGACAAACGAATCGCAATTTCGTGCGTCTGATTACTCACTTTGCTCAGGCCAGAAATGGGCATTTCGTAGATGTATCCGAGGTAGATTTTGGGGTTTGCTTGTACCCCAAAACGTAGGCCATAACTATCCTTGTGACGGTAGGCTAAACCCGCATCCAATGCCTTGCCTACCCGAGCCATCAAATTCACGTCCCAGCTTAAAGGTACATCCTCTGCCATGCGTGCCATAAAGGAGGGTGAAAAAGACAATTGATCGTTCACGCGCAAGGTCGTTCCCGCATTTACATACAGATAAGTTACGTCCTTATAGGCACCAGAAAATCCGCCAAAATCATAGCTCAACACCCGCGGCATCGACAAGCTCGCAAAGAAACCTCCTTTGTGATTAAAGCGTACGCCCCAGCCGGTGTTTCCTTTTAATCCTGAGCTTTTATTCGTCGCTAATATCGGATCATTAGGATCCACCACTTGGATGCCCTCATAGTCTAAATAAATGCTCGATACGCCTAAGCGAATTCCGCCGGCCATACTCCATTCTGGATTAAACTGCACGTGGTAGGCTAAATCCCCTGCCATGGTAGAAACACGTAAGGGTCCAGCTTGATCTGCCAGGAATAAAAATCCGCCCCCTATTTTAGGTTTGTATTGAAAGTTCGCGGTCAAAGCTAAGGTCCGCGGCGCCCCTTGAATCCCGAGCCATTGCTGCCGATCCATCACCACAATTTCCCCTCGGTGCCCTTGCTCCATCGTTCCAGCAAAAGCGGGGGAAGAGATGATGGGATTAATGCGGTACATCGAATACATCGTTTCGATTTGCGCAAACGAAACGGAGCGCAAGCCGAACACTAAAATCACCAATAGTATATGCCTCTTTTTCATTAGTTCGAAGATCTATCTAAGTACACATAATTGCCTAGGTTTGGCCTAGCTCCAAAGAAGTCGAGGATGTAATAATACGTTCCATCCGGCAACTGTTTATCGGTCGCCATCGCCCCAAAAGCATTGTCTGTCTGGCCTGACCAGTTGTTTTGGTAATTCCCAGTCGAGAATACGATGTTACCCCAACGGTTGTAAATCGTCAAGCGGTTTTCGATATTCAAGGCCGGCAATCCGCGGAAAATGAGCGTATCATTTTTACCGTCGCCGTTAGGCGTGATGGCTTGTGGCGCAATCATCTCAGGCATTGGAACTACCGTAATGTGCAAGGTAGCTTGGGTACACATGCCGTCCGCGCTGCACACCGAGTAAATGATGTCAACTGGCCCTACATACCCTTCCGCAGGCGTGAATGTGTACGCACCTGAAGGGCTTAAGCTAAAGCTTCCCTTCGCTGGATCTACGTTCGAGATTAGCGTTGCAGTCAAGGCGCTACCCGTCGAGCTCTTGTCGTTTCCTAACACATTTCCGCTCACTGCTCCACCCTGAGAGATGGCGTAGTCATCTGAAGCAAGCACGTTTTTCGATGCGACAGCGCCCACCGTGTAGTACACTTTCGCGGTCTTGCAAAGCGCTGGCTTACTGTTATCGCAAATCGTGTATGTTAACACGTCTATTCCCACAAATCCTGGCGCTGGCGTGTAGGTAATGGTTCCGTCCGCATTGACTTTCGCGGTTCCATTGAGCGGAGAATTGGTAATGGCCAAAGTACTAATCACCAGCACGCCTCCTAAATTCGCCGCCCGGTCATTCGCTAACACATTTGTCGTTACAGGGGATCCCGCAGCTACAGAAACCACATCCGCATTTGCAATCGGTGCATTGTTAATCGCCTTCGGATCGCTCACCGTAATCACGAGAGGAACGAGAGGGCAATTCGTTTGTTCTTTGGCACAAACAGGAACTAAATATTCATACGTTCCCGGCGTGTTCGAACTGAAAATATAAGTTCCATCTGGATTCACCCGAATACTCGCACCGCTAATCGAAGCAGGCTGGCCATAAGTCGATCCCGCTGGCACCACGTCATTCGTCGCCACACTTCCATTCACCGGAATGTCTAACAGAGTCGCGTTAAAATCAGGATTCATGACTGGCGCCGGATTCACAACTAAATGAAGCGTTGCTTTCGCACACACATTGCTCGCAGAACATACCGTGTAAACCACATCCACCGGACCCGAGAAGCCTGGGGCAGGCGTAAATACATAGGTTCCATCGGACTTAAATGCGAGCGTTCCTTCCGCCGCTGAAACGCCTGAAACAATCGTAGCGGTTAAGGTTTCGCCTGCTGTATTTCCATCATTCGCTAAGACAGATCCCCTTACCTGAGAACCGGCTGTTGTTCTGTTATAATCGTCCGTTGCAAAGGTCTTCGCAGGCTCAATAACTGGTTGAACGGTGTAGACTACTTTCGCCGTTGAGCAAAGAGCCGGCGTCGAATTATCACAAATTCGATACGTGATTTCGTCGACCCCGGTGAAGCCGGCTTTTGGCGTATACGTAATCGTTCCGTCCGGATTCACTACCGCTGTTCCGTTTGCCCCATTAGTTACAATCGTTAAGCTGGCTGGGTTCAGAACAGCCGCAGGGTTCGATGCTTTATCATTTGCTAACACATTCGTAATCACCGAGGCACCGGCATTTACCGTCGCTAAATCCGTGTTCGCGATTGGACTATTGCTATCTTTTAACGGATCGCTCACCGTAATCACGAGTGGAACAGTTGGGCAGTTCGTTGTTTGGCCTGCTGGACAAGCTGGAACTAGATACATGTAAACACCCGGAATCGTCGCCGTGAAAGTATACGTTCCATTCGCATTCACCGTAATCGTCGCACCCATTTGTTGCCCTGGCTGACCATAAGTCGCCCCTGGTGCATCATTCGTCGATACATTACCGCTTACCGGCACATTGATATTCGTCGCATCGATGTCAGGATTTGTAGTAGGTGCCGTGTAA
>CAJCBY010000403.1 GCA_903960725.1 uncultured Cytophagaceae bacterium
GTGCCTGAAACGCATTGTTGTTAAAATAACTTCAAAGTACTGTGAGGCGTTCTCAGGTATTGACACAATCTGTCAATAAGCGAATACAGCGTTCAATAGAGAATTTAATATACAACTAGTTGCTATGGGGGTATTGACAAATAATGTCAATACCTGAAAATCGATTTAACACAGGAACGAGTTATTTCACAACAAGGCGTTTCTGAACAATCAGGGCTTATAATGCGTTTACCAAAAGCGCCCATTCAAAAGCAAAAGAAAAAACATCGAAATAATTCGTATTTTTAAGGCATGATTTTACGGACAGAGAATTTAGTCAAGAAATACGGACAGCGATTAGTGAATGATCACATTTCGTATCAGGTGGAGCAAGGCGAGATTGTTGGGTTATTAGGGCCAAATGGTGCTGGTAAAACAACTTCCTTCTACATTGCTACTGGACTGGTGAAGCCGAATGAGGGGAAAGTGTACTTAGATGATTTGGACGTAACAGACTTGCCTATGTATAAAAGGGCGCGGCTGGGAATTGGTTATTTAGCGCAGGAGGCATCGGTGTTTCGGACTTTGAGTGTGGAGGAAAATATTCAGGCGGTGTTAGAGATGACGGATTTGTCGAAAGCGGCGCAGAAGGAGAAGGTGGAGAGTCTTTTGGAGGAATTTTCCTTAACCCATGTGCGGAAAAGTTTAGGTCAGGTGCTGTCTGGTGGGGAGAGAAGGCGGACGGAAATTGCGAGGGCGTTAGCGGTGGATCCTAAATTTATCTTACTCGATGAGCCGTTTGCGGGGGTCGATCCGATCGCGGTGGAGGAGATTCAGACGATTGTGTCGAAATTGAAATTTAGAAATATTGGGATTTTGATTACGGACCACAATGTGGATGAGACGTTATCGATTACGGATAGGGCATATTTGCTTTTTGAGGGAAAGATTTTGAAGGCGGGAACGCCAAAAGAATTAGCGGATGACGAACAAGTTCGTCGTTTGTATTTAGGTAAAAACTTTAAGTTAAGAGAAAACCAAAAATGAAAAAGGAGACGATTGCGGTACATGGGAGTCATTTGAAGGATGAGACGGCGGGGGCGATTGCGGCGCCGGTGTTTTTGACGACGACTTTTGAGCGGGCTTTGGATGGAACTTATCCAAAAGGCCACATGTATTCGCGCAACTCCAATCCGAACCGCACAGCGCTTGAAAAAGGCCTGGCGGCCTTAGAAGGGGCGTCGCGAGGCTTCGCCTTCGGCTCAGGCCTCGCCGCGGTAAACGCTGTCTTTCAATGCCTGCAATCTGGAGATCATATCTTAATGCCGGAAGTAGGCTACTATGCGTCGTATAAACTGGCTGAAGAAATTTTGGGGCCCTGGGGCCTAGAAGTGACTCAGGTAGATATGACAGACCTAACGCAAGTCGAAAAAGCGGTTCAAAAAAATACGAAACTCATCTGGGCGGAGACACCTGCGAACCCGATGCTTTGCATCACAGATATACGAGGTCTCGCTAAAATCGCTCAAAAAAATAAATTAAA
>CAJCBY010000404.1 GCA_903960725.1 uncultured Cytophagaceae bacterium
CTCCCACCGGATTTCCTTCTTCGTATAAATAGGGATCGATGGTAAGGAATTTGCCTAATTCTTTTTGGGCTGAACGATAATCCCCTGCTAAAGCGTGGTGAATCATTGTCGTAAACTGCTCAGGAAATGCATTCGCAATAACCGACATGACACCTACACCTCCAATGGAAATAATAGGCACGGCCTGAACATCGTCTCCGGAGATTAATAAAAAGTCATCCGATTTATGGTAGACAATCTCCATGCATTGCTCTATTATACATGAAGCCTCTTTAATTCCAATAATATTTTTGTGTTCGGCTAGCTTCAAAACCGTAGCAGCAGACATATTAATTCCTGTTCTTCCAGGTATATTGTACATGATTACAGGAACTGGACAAGCATCTGCAATGGCTTCATAGTGAGCTATCACCCCTCTTGCGCTCGGTTTATTATAATACGGACATACCGATAAAATGGCATCAATTCCATCAAATGAAGTTTGCTTAATTTGATTAATCAGCGATTCTGTATTATTTCCGCCTAAACCATAGACGATCGGAAGATTCTTTGTATTAGCTTCTTGAATAGTAGCCACAATTTGCTTTTTTTCATCTGCCGTAGTAGTAGCTGATTCTCCAGTAGTTCCTTGAACAACCAAATAATCTACCCCACCATTACTCACGTGTTGAATTAATTTTTTTAGGCCATCCCAGTTAATGGAACGATCCTCGTTCATTGGAGTAACTAGAGCAGGCGCAACGCCGTGAAATTTAGGTAATGATTGCATAATTAAGAAAGGAGAGCTATAAATTCGTACTCCGATATAATAGGTATGGATAATGAATTGGCTTTTTCAAGTTTCGCAGGCCCCATATTTTCGCCGGCGACTAAGTAATCTAATTTGGCAGAAATACTGGAAACAACTTTTCCCCCGTTTGCGATGATTTTTGCCTTTAATTCATCTCGGTCGAAATGCGTAAATACTCCCGAAATTACGAAAGTTTTGCCTTCTAAGGCCGTTGTTTCCAAAACTATTTCAGTTATTTCTTCTGAAAACTGAACTCCTGCCTTTTTTAGTCGCTCGATAATCGCTGTGTTTTCAGCTTTAGCAAAATATTCAATGACACTTAAGGCAATCCGCTCCCCTATTTCTGGTACCGCAATTAACTCGTCTAAACTTGCCTGCATTATATTTTCCAACGAATGAAAATGCAAAACTAGTTTCTCTGCAATAGTAGCACCTACATGTCTAATACCTAAGCCAAATAGTACTTGACGGAAAGGAATCTCTTTTGATTTAGCTACGCTTGAAAGAATATTTTGAATTGACTTAGCTTGAAAACCTTCTAAGCCAATAAATTTTTCTGCGCTTAAATCGTATAAATCAGCTACGTTTTGAACGATTCCTTTTTCGAATAATAGATCGACAGTTTCGGTTCCTAAGTTTTCAATATTTAAAGCTTTTCTGGCAATAAAATGCTCGATTTTGCCTTTGATTTGTGGTGGGCAACCGGTATCATTGGGACAATAATGATTAGCCTCACCTTCTGAACGAACTAATTCTGTAGCACAGGACGGACATTGATGTGGAAACACAAAAGCATTTCCTTCTTTTCTTACGGATGTATCGACTCCCGTGATTTTAGGTATGATCTCACCCCCTTTTTCGATGAATACGGTATCCCCTTCTCGTAAATCAAGGCGTTCCATTTCATTTGCATTATGAATGGAAGCACGCTTAATGACGGTGCCAGCTAGGTAAACGGGTTCGAGATTAGCGACAGGAGTCACATTCCCTGTTCGACCTACTTGATAAGAAACAGAGTTGATGCGCGTACGGGCAATTTCAGAGGGATATTTAAAAGCGATAGCCCAGCGTGGTGATTTAGCTGTAAAGCCTAAACGTTCTTGTTGTCCAAAATCATTCACTTTAATGACAATACCATCCGTATTCAAAGGCAATTCATTTCTTTTATCCGTCCAATCTTGTATGTAAGTTAAAACTTCATCGATCGATGCACAAACGCGGTAGGTAGGCGAAATACTAAATCCGACAGTCTTCAAATGCTCTAATGCGTCAGAGTGTGAATTGAATGGATTTTCATTCCCTAAATAAGAATAAATATAGCATTCCATTTCTCTTCGTGCAACCTCAGCTGAATCTTGCATTTTAAAAGTGCCAGAAGCTGCGTTCCGTGGATTAGCTAAGGGTTGATCCCCTTTTGCTATTTTTTCCGCATTGATTCGATCAAAGGACGTGATGGGCATATATCCTTCGCCTCTAATTTCATAGGATACAGGTAGCACAGTAGAATTAACTCGTACGGGTAAACTTTTAATGGTTTTCACATTGGCTGTGATATCATCCCCCCTGGTTCCATCCCCTCGTGTTACTCCTTTTTGTAAAACCCCATTGGTATACCAAAAAGATAACGCCACTCCGTCAAATTTTAACTCACAAACGTATTCGAATGACTCCCCTTCTAACCCTTTTTTTACCCGTTCATCAAAATCACGTAAATCGGTTTCATTGTAGGTATTGCCTAATGACAACATCGGAAATTGGTGTGTAACTGATTTGAATTCCTTGGTGATTGTCCCGCCTACTTTTTGGGTTGGGCTATCAGAACGGGCGAAAAGCGGATTTGCTTGTTCTAATTGGATTAATTCAGCGAGTAATTGATCGAATGCTTGATCCGAAATTATACTTTCATTGTTCTGATAATATGCCTCATTGTAGCGATTTATCTCTTCAATGAGTTTATTCATTCGCTGATTTATATCCATAATCGAAATTAAAACTTAATTCATTTGGAATCAAGCAAGAAACAAGGTTTAGGAATATTTTATACCTTTGTTGTATGAGAAATTTGATCATCGCCCCGTCTGTTTTAGCTTGTGATTTTTTGAACATTGGTTCAGAAGTACAAATGTTAAATGAATCCCAAGCGGATTGGATTCACATTGATGTGATGGATGGGCAGTTTGTTCCTAATATTTCGTTTGGTTTTCCGGTTTTAGAAGCCATTCATAAAGTGGCGACGAAGGATTTGGATGTTCATTTAATGATCGAAAAGCCGGAGCAGTATATTACGACGTTTGCCAAAGCAGGCGCAAAAGTCATTACCGTTCACTACGAGGCTTGTCCTAACGTCCATCGTACCATTCAGCAGATTAAAGAAGCTGGTTGTTTAGCGGGTGTGGCGATAAACCCAGGTACCCCAGTTGAAGTTTACCAAGATATTATTGCTGATCTGGATTTAGCCTTGATTATGTCGGTTAATCCAGGTTTTGGAGGCCAGAAGTTTATTCCTAATGCCATTCACAAAACAAAGCGTTTAGCAGAAATGGCAGCGAAAGCTGGAAATACTTTGTTGAAGATTGAAATTGACGGTGGTGTAACGATGGCGAATGCGGCTGATTTATATAATGCTGGAGCCAACGTATTAGTAGCCGGAAGCTTCGTTTTTGCCTCTAAAGATCCCAAAGCAACCATCGCTGAATTACTATCTGTAGCAAATTAATCGGATGGGTGTCAGAATCTGCATCTTGTTGATTTTTGTTTCCACCCTTACTTTTGCCCAAAAAGTAAAATGGGCCTCTCAAATCATTGCTGTTTCCAGTGAATACAAGGATCCTCTTCTTGGAAGGGAATTTAGAGCCTTACATGCGCTAGGTCGTCCAAGTAAATATCCTAAGATGACTGCAAGTCCGAGTGCTTGGCAGTCATTGACCGCTGATAATCCTGATGGAGAGTTTCTATTGGTTGGATTTGATACGACAATGGCAGTGAAGCAAATAGCCATTTTTGAAAATTCCGGAGCAGGAAGTATTGCGTCTGTGGATGGATTGGATCAAAATAACAACATCTATCCCATTCGAACTTTTTTTGCTGGGTATAATCTTTCAGGCTCTCAAGTTACTACCATAAAATTACCTACTAAAACAGCATTTAAGCTAAGGGGTCTAAAGATTACCTTTAATTCCTTACGTGTTAAGGGTTACTCACAAATTGATGCCATTGGAATATCGGACAGCGATGAACCTATTGAGTCTTCGCTGAAGTTAACTTCAGATGCGAATGCATTTTTGGCACGTGAAAACTTGGGGAATACCATTAATTCAAAGTTCAATGAAATTTGTCCAGTTGTAAGTCCTGATGGACAGAAACTATATTTTACTCGTTGGAAGCATCCTGACAATTTAGGCGCTAATCGAAATCAGGATATTTGGGTCTCTAATTGGCAACCTGACCGAACCTGGTCGAAGCCATCACTTTTTCCGGCTCCTATAAATAATGAGGAAAACAATGCGGTTTGTGGAATTACGCCTAATGGAAAGACGCTCTTACTAAATAATGTGTATGGTAAGGATGGTACAATGGAAAAAGGGGTTTCTTTTTCTTTCTTGTTACGTACGGGCGAATGGAGTTTTCCAAAAGCACTAAAAATTGTCAATTTTAAGAATAAATCAGAGTATTCAGAATATACGCTGGCACCTAATGGTAAAGTGCTTTTGATGACTACAGAATCAAAAGACACCTATGGCGGTAAGGACATTTATGTTTCCTTTTTAAATGCAGATGATACTTGGTCTGAGCCTAAAAACATAGGTCCAGTTGCTAATACAGGAGAAGCTGAATCCACTCCCTTTATGGCACCTGATGGTGTAACCATGTATTTTTCTTCCAGTGGTCATATAGGCTATGGAAACAATGACATATTTCTTACCCGTAGATTAGATGATACTTGGCTTAACTGGTCGGCACCTGAAAACTTGGGCCCTATTGTAAATACACCTCAATGGGATGGCTATTTCTCTGTCTCCGCTAAAGGTGACTATGCTTATTTTAGTTCAACTGAAAATTCGGTAGGTGCAGAAGATATATTTCGAATTAAAATACCAGAAAAGGTAAAACCATTAACTCTCATTCAAATGACGGGTCAAGTGATCAATCAGAAGACGAAGGAGCCGATGGCTGCTAGAATTGTGATTAAATCAAAAGTTAACCCATCTGACTCGCTCTCTATTGATTATGATCCATATAGTGGTGATTATAGTTTTATGTGGTCAGCTAAAAAGCCATTTACTATTCAAATTAAAAAGCAAGGGTATTTTAGTAAGGCGGAAAATTTCGACTTTACTTTAGAGAAGAATTTTTTGCTAGTTAACCGAAATTTTTTCCTACAAACAGTGGAAAAAAATAAGGCTTATGCACTCGCAAACATCAGTTTTGATCAAAGTAAGTCAGAATTGAAGCCTGGTTTTGAGGCTGAACTAGAGAAAGTCATTTCGATTCTTTCCGAAAATGCGCAGTACAATTTATTATTAGAGGGTCACACAGATAATCAAGGGGACTGGAATGATAACTTGAAGCTGTCTCAAGAACGTGTGGAGAATGTAAAGGCTTATTTAGTTTCAAAAGGGGTTGATGCGAAACGCATTCAGACAAAGGGATGGGGCGGATCAAAGCCATTAGCCAATAATCTTTTAGAAGACACCCGTAAAAATAACAGGCGTGTAGAGTTTACGCTCGTTCCGGTAGAATAAAAAAGGGAGAATTCCTCCTCCCTATTTTCACTCAACCTAAAACTAATTTATTACAAAAGAACGATTAAGCTTTTGATGATCGCAGTTAAGCGAATGGCATCTAAAATACGCGCTTCCGTTGCCCCATGATTCTTCACTGATTGCTCGTGTGAAGTAACACACATTTCACATCCATTGATGGCTGAAACCGTTAAGCTAGCTAATTCAAAGAATTCCTTGCCTAAGACCGGATTCATCATGATGGACATGCGAATACCAGCCGGTGCCGTGTTATAGTATTCCTTATCTACCATGTGCTTGAATCGGTAGAAAATATTATTTGCGTTTAACAAGGATACCAAAGCGTGAATTTCATTGATCTCAGCCTCTGTAGCGCCTTTTGACAGGGCTAATTCAGTTAAAGAGTCAATGGTTCTCGTATGCTTTTGATTTACTGAAACGGCCAAAGCTAAAAGCAATGCTTCCTTTTCATTTAATGTTTGTGCACGTAATGCATTGGACACATTAATTTTAAGATCCTTTATGTAGCGGTGGTCTGCTGCATCTAAGGTATCTAAAAGGGCAAACGATTCTGTAGCAGGGATATTTATCTCTGCTAGTAAGTTGTCTTTAGTCTCACTCATGATTATTGTATATAATAGCCCCAGGGAATCCTGGGGCTAGGGAATAATTATAAAGTAGCGTCGCCTTTTTTCCAG
>CAJCBY010000405.1 GCA_903960725.1 uncultured Cytophagaceae bacterium
GTCCATCGATACAATCGTGTGTACAGAAAGTACAAGAGGAGTAGAGATACCGGCTAAGATTAAGGACATGTACTCGTAACGAGCCCAAGTCTTAGAAGAACCTGTCCAGCCTAAGCTGAAGAAACCATACCAGAATTTACGACCTTTCGTTGTCGCACGGTCACGAATCGTTGCCAAATCTGGCACAAGACCCATATACCAAAACAATAGTGAAACGGATAAATACGTCGAGATCGCGAATACGTCCCAAACTAACGGAGAGTTAAAGTTAACCCAAAGTGAACCGAAGGCATTAGGAAGTGGTAAAGCCCAGTGAGCTAACCAAGGACGTCCCATGTGGGCTAAGATGAAGGATGCAGCACAAAGTACGGCAAAGATCGTCATCGCCTCTGCTGAACGGTTGATGGAAGTTCTCCATTTTTGGCGGAATAATAATAATACAGCTGAGATCAAGGTACCCGCGTGACCGATACCAACCCACCAAACGAAGTTCGTGATATCCCAAGCCCAACCTACGGTTTTATTTAATCCCCAAACGCCAATACCTTGCCACCAGGTGTAGAAAAGGCAATAAGCACCATAAATGAATACAAGACAAGAGATCCCGAATGCAATTTTCCATTCTTTCGTAGGCTCTCCCTCTACTTGCTTGCAAATATCGTGGGTAACATCTGAATAAGATTTTCCACCAGTAACTAGTTTCTCTCTTATGGGTGATACAACGTGCGACATATTTTTATTTACTGTTTTACGATTAAAAAATTATGCTTCTTTCTTAGCATCCTTGTTACGAACTTTCTTCAAGTAAGAAATATTAGGCTTCACGTTAATCTCTTCGATTACGTGGTAAGCACGTCCTTCTTTCTCTACTACTAATAATTTAGAGATCTCAGATGCTGGATCGTTCATATCTCCAAAAGTAATCGCGTTTGTAGGGCAAGATTGAGCACAAGCTACTTGAATTTCTCCATCTACTGGACGACGCTTCTCTTTCTTCGCTTCTAACTTACCTGCTTGAATACGTTGAACGCACATCGAGCATTTCTCCATCACTCCACGAGAACGAACGGTTACGTCTGGGTTTATCACCATACGTCCTAAGTCGTTATTGAAGTTGAAATCGAAGTCATCCGTTTGGAAATAACGGAACCAGTTGAAACGACGTACTTTGTATGGACAGTTGTTTGCGCAATAACGCGTACCAATACAACGGTTATACGTCATTTGGTTTAGACCCTCTGTCGAGTGAGTCGTTGCTAATACTGGACAAACAGTCTCGCAAGGAGCGTTGTTACAGTGTTGGCATAACATTGGTTGGAAAACTACCTCTGGATTATCAGAAGCGATTTCTAAACCTTTTAAATCTTCTACCTCAGCATCAGAAGAGTAATACCGGTCAATACGCATCCAGTGCATCTCACGACGGTTAATTACCTCTTGACGACCTACGACAGGAACGTTGTTTTCTGCATTACATGAAACCACACAAGCAGAACATCCTGTACACGTATTTAAGTCGATCACCATACCCCACGCGTGGTTATTGTATTCGTGACCGTTCCAAAGCGTTAAATCAGTCGCATCTTTTTCTCCTTCAGACGTTTTCACGCGAGGAGTGAAGCTTCCTGCTTTTGCATCTTTCGCAAAGGCAGCTAACACCGTCTCTTGAACGACTGCTTGACGTGCCATCACCGTTTGGTGAGTTTGCGTTTGTGCGATATCTTTTGTTTCGCCTGTTGCTGTGATAGAAACACCTTGTGTGCAAGTTCCTACACAAGCTCCATTGATTTCAGAAATGAATGGATAAGCGTTCACACCCACACCGTCAGCAGACTTACCTGCCTTCGTACGACCGTATCCGATCGCAATAGCGATGGTATCTTGAGCTTGGCCTGGTTGAACTAACACTGGAAGAGATACTTTGTATCCTTTCGCGCTTACTTCAACTACATCACCTTGCTTTAATTTTAATTTAGTCGCAGTGGGTTGCGAGATAGCTGCATAATTGTCCCAACATGCTTTAGAAACTGGCTCAGGGAATTCTTGCAACCAAGGGTTGTTTGCTTGAGAACCTGTACCTAATCCTACTTTTTCGTAAACTGTAATTTCTAAACCAGTAGACGAAGCGGTGTAAGCTTTGTTAATCGCAGCAGCTGCTGCATTGACATCAACAGATGGGCTAGCAGTAGAAACGGATGCAGTCGTTGGCTCAAACACACCTTCGTGAAGGGCATTGTTCCAAGCAACTTTACCGCCTTTTAAGATATTTTTCTCCCAGTTGCTCTCTAAGTATGCTTCAAAGTTACCTGACAAACCAGCCCAAGTTAAGAAACTTGACTGTGCTTGACGTGTTTTGAAGATCGTAGAGATCGTAGGTTGAGTTAATGAGTAGAAACCAGCTTTAGGCTCTGCATCATTCCAAGATTCTAAGAAGTGAGAATCTGGTGCGATGAATTGA
>CAJCBY010000406.1 GCA_903960725.1 uncultured Cytophagaceae bacterium
CATCGGATCGTATTTCAGACCGAACTCTAATGCGCCAAAGAATAGCGTCCGCTTGATGCCGGTAAGCTCATTTCCTTTGGCCAAAATCTTATCATACACTTTCTCCAATAAACGCGGAACCGAAGCAAACATCGCCGGCTTCACCTCTCTAATATTATCCGCAATCGTCTCCATGCTTTCCGCATAATAGACCGAAACGCCATAATACATGTACATGTATACATCAGTGCGTTCGTAGATATGACAAAGTGGTAAAAAGCTCAATGCACGATCCGAAGGCAATAAATCAAAGAAATTGCCGCGAACCAGGGACTTTATATTGCTTACGATATTGTGGTGAGTTAACATGACACCCTTAGGGCGACCCGTTGTACCTGAAGTGTAAATCAAGGTCAATAAATCACTTGGTTTTACCGCGTCCATTAGCGGTTTTAATACTGCCGAATCTTTTCCTTCTCCTAAATCCTTCACAGCCGTCCAACGCTCTACATCAGCTACTGGATCAAAAGTATAAATACCCTTAATTGTCTTATTTCCCTTCGAGGCAGCTTTCACCTTCAAATACAATTCCTCATTTTCACAGAACACAAATTTTACTTCTGCGTCTCTGAAAATATAATCATAATCCTCAATGGTAATGGTAGGGTACATGGGAACAGTCACACCGCCAATGATCTGGACTGCAAAATCCACAAAATTCCAGCCTGGTCTATTTCCAGAAATGATCGCTACTTTATCACCTGGCTTTATTTTTAATTCTAATAAACCTAAGGCAAGCGTTTGAATCGTTTCCAAAGTTTCGTCTACCGAATACTTCTTCCATTCGTCATTTCTTTTTAAACAGAACAGATCTTCTTTCTTGAAAGTGGCATAAGCGTCTAATAAATCAAAAACGCGCGTGAATTGTTGATGAACCATACATATAAGGGTTTAGAGGCGGCAATTTAACTAAATAGTATTAATTATAGTTCTTTTTGTATCTAAATTACTTATCCACAAGTTATCCACAAGCGAATGGATGATTTAATCTTTTTTTATCCCATATAAGTATTTTTAATATACAAAATATCAAAAAAGCATTAAATACATTTTTTCTTCTGGAAAACTTATCCACATACATAAATTAAAAAAAGAAAAATATTTTAAAATCTTCTTTTTGTTTCTTCTTGTTGTTCTCTGTGGATAAGTGGATAAGTCTAATTCGTGTTTGTAAGTGCTTGATTTGAGCAAGTTTTATACTTTGAGAACACATTATCGCTATGTGGATAAGAAGCTAACAACTTGTGGATAAGTCTGAGTTTATCCACAGTGCCCTGTGTGGACAAAAAGTTATACACACTTTTGTGTTAGTTATGTGGATAGAATGTGGATAAAAAAGCCACTTATCCACAGTGTTAGGGGGTGGTTATCCACAAGTCGGTTAATTGAAAATTAGCCTTTAATTTGATCTTCGTATCGAAGTAGTAAATGGCCTCAGACTTCGTTTTTGTCTTAAAGTTACCGATGTCCCACTGGCCATTTTCGTTGCTATCCACAATAGCCCTCAGCGTATAGGTACCTGGTTCCACGTTTTGGAAAGAACAGGGACCTTTTGATTTCTGCTCGTAGGCTTTTTCTAGTTTATCACCTCGTAAAAGTTGGTATATATAGTTTCCTGGTTGTCTTATTCCCCCGTCTATCGATCCAGTTTCTTCCGGATCTATGCGCTTAATTACCTGCTTGTATTCATTTGTAGAATCGGTTTCTGGGCCTACAAAAGCTATTTTATCTAAGGACAAAGTGAAGGCGGGTAGCTTAGGTAAGAAAGCGCTTTTGAGGGTTAAAACATTCTGGAATTTATTCCAACTAAACGCATCATCAGGAAACGTTAAATCGTCTTCATTCTCTGTTAAAATGTGCACTTTCTTAGAATCCCATTGTAAAACAGGCTTAGGGAAAATAAGGAGTATTGAATCTGTGGCCACAATTTGGGTTCCTATTTTAGGGAAAACATCAAAGCCGAGCGGCACATTGACTGGTCTTTCCTTTTTTGCTAATTCTCTGAACTTTCCCTTTAATTTAAAGTCCACTTTGCGACCGATGGAGTCTTCGAGCGTTGCGTCTATTTTTAGGGTATCGGTTTTGTTCAAACCACCCACATAGATGCGTAGGTTTCGGTCGGATTCAATTTGATATAAGGGTTTTTCGGTAGAGGAAAAACGCACATCTGCGGACTTAATTCCCCGCGAGAATTCATACAAAATGGTCTTAGCGGTTGTTGTTGTTTTGCTTAATTTAAGCACGTCCTGGTTTTGGAGGGCGATTTTGAAGTCGCGGGTCTCATTTTTTTGCAGATCAATGAACGGCTCTGTGATGAAATCCACGGATTCTTTAGCCGAATTGTACAACAAGTTATTGTTTACGTCTTCAAAGGCCGCCATATAGTATTTGCCAGCCGCTAAATTTTCTAGCGTATATGTTCCTGTGGTGTCGGTTCTAACAAAATAATAGGGTTTTGCTTTATCAATTGATAAAGTATCCGTGTAAGGATAGAGCCCCACGGTGATGTTGTCAGCCTTTTTATTCGTTAACAGGTGTTTTATTCGACCTTCAATTTTTAATGAATCGATGGTTTCTGCCGTACTGAAAACGAGTTTGATGTTTTTGCCTTTGTTGCGTTCCGCCACATCTTCGATGGCATTCCTAAAATTAAAGGTATAGGTTGTGTTGTCTTTTAAGGCGCTATCTAATAGGAGTGTTAGTCCAGTAGGTCGAATGCGGGTTTCATAATTACCGATCGTAGGGGTGATTAATAATTCTTGATTTAAGCTTTTAACCGTGATGTATTCGTTGAAGTTTAATTCGATTTTTTGACCCTTGAAATTCTTGCTTTTGTTTAGCGGGATTGAGCTGGTTACCACGGGTGCCAAAGTATCTTTTTTACCACCGGGAGGCGAGGCCATTTGGGCACAACTTTGTAATAGCACCAAGCTGATGCCAAGTCCAAAAAATATAATTAATAAGCTGGTTTTCAGGAATTTATGCATGTTCGAAACAATATAAATTACTTGAATAATTCGGTTTTCCCAGCATCGCTCGCAGGTTTGAAAGCAAACCTATAAAGAACGAATGAAGCAGTCGCTTGTTCCCCGTTTTGTATTCGTTACTTAACAAAGAAATGTAAAAGCTATCAAAGATGAGCCCGCGGCTACTTTTTAATTTAAACCCATATTTCTCCGCTAACGCCGCTATTGTCGCTGGCGTAAAATGGTAGATGTGTCGTGGAACATCATAAGCCGCCCAATATTGCTTGAAATAAGTGGCATCAAACGAGGCTGGATTAGGTAGGGCGAAAAGCAATTTCCCGTCTTTGGCTAAGCGACTTTTAAAGAATTGAAAGTATTCGTCTAGCTCGTAGACGTGTTCTAATACGTGCCAAAGCGTAATCACTTGAAATTCCTTTGCTGGGTCGATTTCTTTCAATGACGACGCAATGGTTAACCCCGTTAAGTTAGCCGCTCTAGCAGCGGTTTCTGGGTCTAATTCGACACCGTTTATGTTCCAGCCTTTTTCCTTTGCCGCAGCTAAGAAGTGGCCGTTTCCACATCCGACATCTAACAATTCTTTCGTTCCTTTTTTCTCGGATTCAATCCAGTTTGTCTTCGACTGTAAAGTGAATTTGCGCACCGCATGGTACAACTTGTTTACAATCCCTTCGTTTGTATCGCTATGTGAAATATAAGCGCTCGCGTGGTAATAGGGCCCCGCTTCGTGTGCTGCCGGTCTTGGGTTTGTGTAGATCAAACGACAAGAGTCACAAGTAACGATGTGGAACATTTCGTTCGATACCGTATAGTCCTTGGCCTTAAATTTCAAGCTAGAATGTGGTGATCCGCAAACGGGGCAGTTTTGTATATTTTCCATTAGCGTCCCATGAATAAAAGTAAGATTGAAACATCAGATGCCGAAACCCCAGAAATGCGGCTCGCTTGTCCGATGGTCTGTGGCAAAATCGATTTCAATTTAATGCGTGATTCAGTCGAAAGTGTTTTGATTTTATCGTAGTCAAAATTCGCTGGAATCGCTAAGTCTTCCATCGATTTCATTTTGTCTACCATCAAACGCTCCTTCTCAATATAGCTTTCGTATTTCACTAAAATTTCTACCTGCTCGCGAACCTCTTGCGAATAGTTTCTAACGATAGGCTCCACGCTCGGGTGTGTTGCAATCCGGTCGAAAGACAGATCCGATCGGCGTAATAAATTCACAATTGGAGCCCCCTCTTTCAAGGTCGCACTTCCCTCCTGCTCTAGCCAGTCGTTTACATCTGTTGGTTTTACTTTCGTATTTTTTATCTCTTCTGTCAATGTCGCTACTTGCGCCTTCTTCTCTTGGTATTTATTCCAGCGTTGCTCCGTTGCTAAACCTAATTGGTATCCTTTTGCGGTTAAGCGTTCATCCGCGTTGTCTTGTCTAAGTAGCGTTCTAAACTCAGCGCGCGATGTGAACATGCGGTAAGGCTCGTCCGTTCCTTTGTTAATTAAATCATCGATCAACACACCGATGTAGGCGTCTGAACGAGATAAGGTAAATGGATCTAATTCGTGTGTTTTTAAGTGGGCGTTGATTCCTGCCATTAAGCCTTGGCAAGCCGCTTCTTCGTAGCCGGTGGTGCCGTTGATTTGGCCGGCAAAGAATAAGCCTTTCACGCGCTTCGTTTCCAACGTAGGCGTTAACTGAGTAGGCGGGAAATAATCGTATTCGATTGCGTAACCCGGGCGGAACATCTTCGCTTTTTCAAAACCAGGGATTAAACGAATTGCTTCGAATTGTATGTCTTCCGGTAAAGAAGTCGAGAATCCATTCACATAAATTTCGACGGTGCTCCAACCTTCGGGCTCTACGAAAATCTGGTGTGAATCCTTATCCGCAAAGCGGTTGATTTTGTCTTCTACGGATGGACAGTAGCGCGGACCTAAACCTTTTATTCGACCTGCGAACATAGGCGAACGGTCGAAGCCTTTGCGTAATACCTCGTGTACTTTCGTATTGGTATGTGTGATCCAGCAAGAACGTTGTTCCGTAAGCGGGGATTCAGTTAGGTATGAAAATGAACTTGGATTCTCGTCGCCCTTTTGTTCTTCCATCGCAGCGAAGTCCAGGCTTCTACCATCCACACGCGGTGGCGTTCCTGTCTTCATTCGTCCTGATTCAAAACCCAGGTTGATGAGTTGTTCGGTTAATCCGATTGCC
>CAJCBY010000407.1 GCA_903960725.1 uncultured Cytophagaceae bacterium
CCTTTAGGTAAGTAAATGTCCCGGTTTTGCTTTTCTGTAAATCTCGGGTATCAATCGCTATTTTTCGCATTCTACACGACTAATTTGATGGATAATATACCCAGATAACAACCACGTCATGAATGACATGTATAGAAAAGACTCAAAATAGGACGTTAGCATGGGGACGATAGCCCCTATTTTGAATAGCAATAATGCGAAGGCAATGACTTTCGTATATCCGGTCAGTAAATGCCATTTTTTTACTAGAACTACGATTAATCCGATATAGATCACTAGATAAGCCAGCATAGAAAGAACGCCAGTAGAAACTCCCATGAAAATAGGCTGGCTTTCACCCCCTATTCCTAATCCATCACCAAAAGCATAAAGCCCTGAAGAACCTAAACCCATGCCTAGTGGCTCTTGGAAAATAGCATCTAAACCCGTTACCCAGCTTATTAAGTGCCCTAAACTTGAACTTTCTCGTAGATTAATGGTATCAAAAACGTAGGCTTTAAATTTTAGATTTGCAAAGGCTAAAAATAACACCACAGATAGGAACACTCCAAAATATAGGGTACGTAATAATTGTTTACGTTTAGTCCAAATCGCATAGAGATACAACACAATAACTGCTCCTAACATCGAAGAGCGTGAAAATGTTAAAAATAATCCCCAAAGTAAAATCGCCACTAAAAGCCAGCGGTGTTTAGGTCGAATAAACGATTCTGCCGCAAAAGAAATCCAAGATAGCAATAAGCAAAGGGCGAAAAGCAGGGAAATCGCAAAATCCAATGGATCATTAAAAAAGGAGGCGAAACGCTTCACCATTAGATCTGTTTCGAAGGTAAATGTAAGCCCGTAGGATCCGGAGGGATATAAGAGATTCACCTTTTGGTTATAATCAGTATAGGAAGTAAGCGTTTGCAAATGCTGATAAACTGCCCATTCAAGCGATTGAACGCCTACAGCAAGTATCGTCCAGGCTATAACACCTAGCACAATTTTTCGTAAATCCATCTCCTGCATTGGAAGTAATTTCCCAATAAAATAAAGCAGCCCGAATAGCCCATAGCTCTTAAAAACGGTTAGCTTCTCAATAAATGATAGTTTACCTATGGGCAATAAAACGTAGGAGAGACAGTAAAGAAATAAGCCCAATACCCAGAAATCAATCCAATGAAATTTCAATGGCCCCTCATGCTTTAAAATAAGGTATCCTAAGGTAGCAATAGCTGCTATTTCTTTAAAGTATTTAATCACGTTCACCACAGGCAAAAGACCATAGCCGTAGGAAACAGAAAGGGCCGTCGTATAAATGGACATCCCTAGTAGAAAGAACCACATTATTCGCTCCGGCTTTCCTATAAATAAACCCTTCAAGAAATACAAAAAGGAGGAGATATACAAAAGTGGGAATAACAAGAACATGATCTAATTGTCGTAATTAGTACAAGTAACAATTAAATTATCAATAGACCAACTTTTAACACAAGGGTCCACTTCTCGTACTAAATCGCTCAAGGCGAATTTAATGGAGGACGCGCTATGTGGTTTTTTCCAAATAAATTGATAGACAGACGATCCTCCTACTTTACCTTTTAGGCTGCATCGTCCATCCCAATCATTTCTAAACGAATTTGCCCCTGGCTTAAAATAATGTCCTTCTTGTTCAGGGTATGCTTGGGTCGTATTAGGTAAGTTTGAAAATGTGGTATAAAACTCCCTTTTCGTATTAATAAATAGTCCCCAAAAATCAGACGCTAAGCCATCATTCCCTTTCCATTGATCATGAATAATGATGTCCACATAAATTTCAATGATATCGTGCTCTGGAAGATTCGATATTTCCCTATACACCGCATTGTGATTTAGCGGCCCTAACACATTATTATTATTAAAACTAAAAACTAAAGGTCGCGTATCTACTTTATCGCCTGCAAAAACCAGCAAGTCCCCTCGGCCTCCATCGAAGTGATTCCGATATACTTCTACGTTATGTGGTAGATTATCGTTACAAGAGAAAAGTCCAAAAGCAATAAAAACAAGCATAGCATTAGCCCTGACTTTGCGCACAATTAATCCATAGATAAGTAAACACGCACTCTCAATGATCATTGGATAATAACCTGCTAATGAAGCTGGAGCTCCCACATATAGGGTATCTATAGCTAGTAAGGATACTAATAAGACAACCACTCCAGCGCCAAAATAGGCTACAAATTTCTTTTCCAAAATCAACTCTGCCACATTTAAGACATTCATAGAAATTAAGAAGGGAACTGCTGCAATTAATTTTAATAAATAAGTCGTTTCCCGTAAAAATTCAGAAGTCCCAGTTTTACCCAATAATAAAATAAATAACAGCTGTTCCGGAAAGAAATACATAATCAACCCAGCGGCAATGCAAAAGACGGAAAGGATTTTATTTTGCTGCGCCTTCAATTTTTTCCATGCCTGAAACCCTGCCTGGTGAGTAATCGCTGCTCTAGGCATAAAACTAGCCGAATAGGCATTTACTAGCAGTCGAAAACTCGAAATTAACTTATCCACAAAACCATAGGCCGCTAAGAAAACAGGGCTAACAAAAGATGGTAGTGTAAATAAGAATAAGGACTGTTGGAGATGAACGGTAAGCCCATTCCCTAAAACTAAACTATTTGTAGAGGCTAATTTTAGTATCCTTTCCATGGAAGGGAAAACGTCTGCAATCCCTCTTCGCAGGAAGGTAAGAGGTAGGTAAACCATATTTAAGGCCAGCATCCCCATTCCTGTTGCTAGTATAGAAATTTCAATTAGGTGCTCAGATTCTCTCTTGTAATAAATCAACGCTAAGACAGCAAGGCGGAGGGCTATATTATAAAAAGTGTACTTTTTAGTTCGGTAAGAGGCAATTAAAAAAAACTGAGGGTTAATAAATTCCGCCGCAATGATGGGTAAAACCAACAGAAAATACAGCCCATTAGAAAAGAACATAGGCAGTAAGGCGGTTATGATGATAGCAAAAATAAAAGGGAGAATACGTAAGGATATTGTTTCCGCTAAAATTTGTGTCTTTTCTTCTTCTGACTCCGCCTTCCGTAGTTCTACCACAGCTGTTTGAGAGGTCCCGAAATTCACAAAAATGGCAGCTAATACCGAATAAGAGAGCGCTATAAAATAGGCGCCCATGTTCTCTGCTGATGAGTGGTTAATTAAAATAGGAAGTAGAATCA
>CAJCBY010000408.1 GCA_903960725.1 uncultured Cytophagaceae bacterium
ACCTACAAGGTAAGCAATGAATAAAATCCAACGATTCGATTCTGCCCGATCATCCACTAATTCCCACTTAAATGCCGCCCAAACAACAATTGCCGTAAAGAATGACGACATCGCATACACCTCTGCTTCTACCGCTGAGAACCAAAAAGTATCTGAAAAAGTATAAATCAAAGATCCCACCACACCTGAGGCCAATAAACCAAAACGCTCATTCGAATTCAACTCTTCAAATGACTTTTTGATCATCTTGCGACCTATCATCACAATCGTCCAGTGTAAAAACAAAATGGTAAATGCGCTGCTCAAAACAGACATCATATTGACCCAATAGGCCACTTTAGTGACATCCCCTAATGCTAACAAAGAGAACATGCGCCCTAACAACAAGAATAATGGAGCTCCTGGAGGGTGCGGAACCTGTAATTTGAAGGCACAAGCAATGAATTCACCACAGTCCCAAAAAGAGGCCGTCGGCTCCACCGTCAAGGTATAGGTAATCAACGCGATCAAGAATACTCCCCAACCCGTCCAATTATTTACTTTTTTAAAACTCCACATAGGTCAAATTAATTAAACTGTTTTAAGAATCGTACGTCATTCTCCGTGAACAAGCGTAAGTCTTTAATCTGGTATTTTAACATGGTGATTCGCTCAATACCGATTCCAAAAGCAAAGCCATTGTATTTCTTCGAGTCAATTCCCACATTCTCTAACACATTCGGGTCCACCATTCCAGCCCCAGCAATCTCTACCCAACCGGCTCCTTTGCAAACATTACAGCCATCGCCTTTGCATAAAAGGCAGGTAATGTCCATTTCGGCACTTGGCTCTGTAAAGGGGAAATAAGAGGGGCGGAAACGCACTTTTGTATCTTTCCCAAACATCTCTTTGGCAAAATGATACAACGTGTCTTTCAGATCCTTAAAACTCACCTGCTCATCCACATAAAGTCCTTCCACTTGGTGGAAAAGGCAATGTGCACGGGCAGAAATAGCTTCATTTCGATACACGCGACCCGGCATCACAGAACGAATAGGTGGCTTTTGGTGCTGCATTAAACGTATTTGTACATTAGAGGTATGCGTACGCAATAAAACGTCATCCTGAATCTCTCCAGCCCCTTTTTCAATAAAAAAGGTGTCTTGCATCTCCCGCGCTGGGTGATTTGCTGGAAAATTCAAGGCCGTAAAATTATAAAAATCAGTTTCGATTTCAGGTCCATCAGAAACCGAGAAACCCATCCGATTGAAAATCTCCAAAATACGCGCGCGTACCTTAGTCAAAGGATGTAAACTTCCTTGTGAAATCGGATTGTATAAGGTTAAATCAGAGGGAACCTCAAAGCCAGCCGCGTTCCCAGCAAAGGATTCTTGCGCGTCTGCAAACCTCGTTTCAGCTGAATTTTTCAAACCATTTAAAGACTGTCCCACCTCACGGCGATTCTCAGCTGGCACATTTTTCAATTCATCAAATAGAGACGCTAATCGACTCTTTCTTCCAACAAATTGATTGCGAAAAGATTCTAATTCAATTTCATTGGAAATGACAAATGAGTCAATTTCTGCCTGAAGGGCTTTTATTTGTTCATTCATGTAGGTAATTATAAAATGCGGAAACCAATGGTCGCCTGAAAAAAACTAGGTTTTTGCGCGTAATTAAAACCTGATGGAATAGCAATCGTGTTTGACAATTCTGAGATTGCCCCTTGGTAACGAAGATCCACTGAAAGGCTTAAAATATCAAGTCCAATACCCGCTTGATAAGAGAAATTAGAACGGTTTGAGATTTCTCTTGGTGTGCCTGAAAAATAGCTTTTCAACGCATTATCAGCGGACGCATCCGCACTAAAACTATAGGAAGCAACCGGACCAGCCGCAACTCTCAATGGTCCTAATTTAAGACCTACCAAAATAGGAACATCGATTGATTTCTGAGAAAACGATACCACATCGTTTGATTTAGTAAGGGCATTTAACGCATTTACTTCGTAATCTTTAGCAGAGAAAAAGACTTCAGGCTGCAAAAACAATGTTTTTCCTAATCTAGCATAGGCTCCCACTAAATAACCCGTTTTCATAGCTAGCGATTTATTCACACTAGCGGAAAAATTATTATCGATCTCAATATTGGACAAATTCACCCCTCCTTTAATTCCCACTTGTAAATACTCGGTACTTTGAGCATTTAAACCCAATTGTATGCCGGTTAATAAAACAAATGATAGTAGTAGCGGTCTGTAGAATTTCATCTTTTGAGTATTTATATATTTTAAAAAGTAAAATTATCCTTTTTCATTCGAAAAAAAAGAAAAAACCAAAATCAAAACGTATTTTTGACTACAAATCGTATAAACGTGGCCAAAGCTAAAACCTCCTTTTTTTGTCAATCCTGTGGACATTCTGCCCCTAAGTGGTTAGGTAAGTGTCCCTCGTGTGGCGAATGGAATACCTTCGTGGAGGAATTAGTGGAAGCGTCGAATCATCCGGCAGAGGTTTGGAAGACGAAAGGAAGTCCAAAATCAGCCGCGAAGCCGAAATTATTGAATGAAGTAAGCTTCGAAAACCTACCTAAACTAACCTGCTCGGATCCCGAATTCAACCGCGTCCTAGGCGGAGGAATCGTTCCTGGCTCCTTAGTATTAATTGGTGGAGAACCCGGCATCGGAAAATCAACTCTTCTACTTCAAGTAGCTCTATCTCTAACCCAAACACGTGTATTATACGTGACAGGTGAGGAATCGGAACAACAAATTAAACTGAGAGCGGATCGCTTAGCGGCTAAATCTGACTCCTTATATATCCTTACAGAGACGAATACACAGTCCATTTTCAGACATCTTGTAGATTTAGAACAGGAATTAATTATCGTGGATTCAATCCAGACACTCAGA
>CAJCBY010000409.1 GCA_903960725.1 uncultured Cytophagaceae bacterium
AGAGGTAGTTGAGAAAGCAAAAGATATGGTGCGTGCCCAGTTTGGCGGTTATTTATCGTCTAACGAGCCAGGTATCGAAGAAATGATCGAGAAAATCGCGATGGGTTACTTGAGCGATAAGTCGAAGTCGGATAACTTCATGAACTTATACAACCAAGCTTTTGCGGACAAAGTTTCAGCTGCGATCGTGGCGAACGTTCCTCACAAAGTGACAAAAATCGACGTAGACAAGTTTAAAGAAATCGCTGCGGCGCTTTAATTTTAAAATTGTCCTGATATTTTTTGGAAGCCCCGCACATTGCGGGGTTTTCTGTGAACAAAGGTTCTTATATTTGTGTTCTAGGTAGTATAAATTCTAAAAAAGTCTAAATTTGATTTTTAAACATTAAAATCTATGTATCCAAAGGAGTTATCATCAGAAGAGTTTCGTAAGTACGCGGTTCACCACAGAGGTTTGAACGGTCTTGCGGTTGATCAATATATGAATAACATCGGCAGTCGCCCGGTGCCCCAAATCGACGATATGACACAATACATTATTGAGGAACGCCCGATGCGTTTTGCTCAAATCGATGTATTCTCTCGTTTAATCATGGACCGTATCATCTTTATGGGTGTTCCAGTAGATGATTATATGGCAAATATCATAGTCGCGCAATTGTTGTTTATGGAGTCTACGGATGCCAAAAAAGACATTGTAATGTACATCAATAGCCCAGGCGGATCTGTTTACGCTGGTTTAGGCATCTACGATACGATGAACTATATCCGTCCAGAAGTAGCAACGGTATGTACGTCGTTAGCAGCCTCTATGGGAGCGGTTTTATTAGCCGGTGGTGCAGCCGGAAAGCGTTCCGCTTTAGAGCATGCACGTGTGATGATTCACCAACCGTCAGGTGGTGCGCAAGGTCAATCACGTGATATCGAGATCACCGCACGTGAAATCGTGAAAATTCGCCAAGAATTATACGAAATTCTTGCTAAGCACTCGGGTAAATCATTCGAAGACATCGAGCGTGATTCAGATCGCGATTATTGGATGAAGGCAGCTGAGGCGAAGGAATATGGTTTAATTGATGAGATTTTAACGAGAACTGTCTAGTGGCTAGTAAAAAAACGAGTTGTTCTTTCTGCGGTCGTCCTAAAAACGAAGTTGGTTTATTGCTTTCTGGTATTGATGGCCATATCTGTAACAACTGCTTGCAGCAAGGTTACGAAGTAGTCAAAGAGGAGATGGGCGTGGCGGCAGCAGCTAAATCAGGTACAAAGCATTCCTTCGAATTAGTAAAACCGAAGGACTTGAAAGAATATTTAGATGGATACATCATCGGTCAAGAAGAGGCGAAGAAGCATTTGTCTGTGGCGGTTTATAACCACTACAAACGTTTGATGCAGTCTCCTTCGAATGACGATGTGAAGATTGAAAAGTCCAATATATTGATGGTAGGGGAGACCGGTACGGGAAAAACGTATTTGGCTCGCACGCTAGCCCAAAAATTACAAGTTCCTTTCTGTATCGCCGACGCGACCGTCATTACGGAGGCTGGTTATGTGGGAGAGGACGTAGAAACGATATTAACGCGTCTATTGCAAGCAGCAAATTATGACGTGGAGAAAGCTGAATGCGGCATCGTTTTCATCGATGAAATTGATAAAATTGCACGTAAATCCGACAACCCGTCGATTACGCGTGATGTGTCTGGTGAAGGAGTACAGCAGGCTTTGTTGAAATTATTAGAAGGTTCGATTGTAAATGTTCCGCCACAAGGTGGTCGTAAGCATCCGGACCAAAAAATGATCGCCGTCAACACCGAGAACATCTTGTTCATCTGTGGTGGCGCATTCGATGGCATCGACCGCCACATAGCGAAACGGTTAAACTCCCGTCCGATCGGTTTCTCTGGAGATGATACCTTCCATGAATCGTTCGAGAAGGATCAAATCATGAAGTATGTAACGGCCCAAGATTTAAAATCATTCGGTCTAATCCCAGAATTACTAGGTCGTCTTCCCGTTGTTACCTACTTGAATCCATTGGATACGAAAGCTATGCTATCGATTTTAACGGAGCCTAAAAATGCGCTTGTGAAGCAATATGAGAAGCTTTTCGAGATGGAAGGGGTTTCGTTGACTTTTCAGCAGGATGCACTCGTGTACATGGTAGAACAAGCGATGCAGTTTAAATTAGGTGCGCGTGGTTTACGTTCAATCATGGAAGCTGTGATGATAGATGCCATGTATGAAATTCCGTCTCAAACGGGAATGAAGAAATTTGAGGTGGATTTAAATTATGCGAAGTCTAAGTTCGAACGAACGGTATTCCATCAAATGAAAGTGGTCGCTTAATATGCCAGCTACTCAGCTTGTATTTTTGCACGGTTTTGGGGAAGATGAACGGGTTTGGTCAGATTTTTTGCCTTTCCACTCCTGGTCATTTTCTACCATCTGTCCTAGCTACGTCGATTGGACTGATTGTGCCACGCTAGCGGATTATGCGCGTAAAATCATCGCTTTCTTGCCTCTTTTTGATAATTTCATTCTAGTGGGTCATTCGATGGGCGGATATATAGCCTTGGAAATAGCCTCTAAATTTCCAGAAAGAGTCCAGAAAGTCGTGATGCTACATTCCACTTTTGTGGCTGACACGCAGGAAAAGAAAATCAATCGAGATCGAACAGTAGAATTGCTTGCGAAAAAAGGAACCTCGTTTTTTATAGGTCCTTTTTTGCCTAATTTGTTTGCCTCTGCATCTCAAGAACTCATTTCCACATTAGCATCCAGGTACCGAGAGTTACCTGCTGCCGGATTAATTGCCGCCACCAAAGCGATGCGGAATCGTACCGATTTTACCTCCTTTATTCAAACGACTGATATTCCCGTCCTATTTATCTTAGGAGAACAAGACGCCTTGATTTCTCCGGAGTCGATTACTCGGTTTGTAACGAAATCGGTTGTAATTTTGCCAAACGTAGGCCATCAAGGTACCTATGAAGCGCCTGAAGCGGTAGCCATGGCCATTAATCAATTTGTGCATGTCTGATATTATCATTGCCTTAGATGGCTTCTCTTCTTGTGGAAAAAGTACGACTGCGCGCCATGTGGCGTCCGCTCTGCATTATGCCTTTTTAGATACGGGTGCCATGTACCGAGCGGTAGCACTTTATTTCGATCGGCAACAAGTGAATTTAGCTAATTTGCAAGAGGTGAAAGACGCGTTAGCGCATGTAGAAATTACCTTTCAATTCAATCCAGCTAAACAGGCCTCTGATACCATTTTGAATGGGGAGAATGTGGAGACAGAGATTCGCAAAATGCATATTTCTGATTTAGTGAGTCAAGTGGCCGCTATCCCAGAAGTAAGACATGCGATGGTGGCTCAGCAACAAAGAATGGGGGAGAAGAAGGGAATTGTAATGGACGGCAGAGACATAGGAACGGTGGTTTTTCCTCAGGCAGAATTAAAGATATTTATGACGGCAGAGCCACATATTCGGGCTCAGAGACGCAAATTGGAGCTTTTGCAAAAGGGCGAAGATCTTCCTTTGGAAGAAATTGTCGAAAACTTGCGTAAGCGTGATGAGATTGATTCGAACCGAAGCGAAGGCCCCTTAAAGCGGGCATCGGATGCCATTGATTTGGATACATCTTATCGGACAATGGATGAGCAGGTAGAATTTGTTTTAGATCACGTTCGACGCGTGCAAGGTGAAAAACGCTAATCCTTTTATCATTGTAGGCCAGGGTCTAGCTGGCACCATTCTAGCACACCATTTTTTGGAGGCAGGAATATCTTTTGAAATCTGGGATTCGCCTCAGACCCATTTTAATTCATCTCAAGCTGCGGGTGGAATTTTCAATCCGGTTACGGGCCGAAAATTAGAACAAACCTGGCTCGCCGATGAGTTATTTACTTATCTTTTTGAGTTTTATCCTAGATTGGAAAAGACCTTAGGGTCACGATTTTTCTTTCCCATGCCCCTTTTTCGCCCCTTTGCGAATGAAGAGATGAAGGATTGGCTAATTGCCCGAAAAGGCGATATTCACCATGATTATTTGCGCTGGGATTCGGATGGTGTTTGGGTGGAAAAGGCGGGATGGGTTGATGTGGCTACATTATTGCTAATGTCTCGTGCGTATTTTTCTTCTCTTGATTTGTTGAAAGAATCGGAGTACACGGGTAGTCAGGCTATCTTTTGTGAAGGATTCCATGGGCAACAAAATCCACTTTGGTCTTGTTTACCTTTCTTGCCAGCGAAAGGGGAGTTAATGGAAATAGCCTCGAATGAACCCTCAGAGGAGTTTATTTTGAATAAAAATGGTTTCTTGCTGCCATTGGGTTCTCATCAATTTAAAGTGGGTGCGACGTATGGTTGGCAAGAGTTTACGAACGAAACGACTCCGGAAGCTTTAGAAGAATTAACAAAAAAGTTAGCCTCGATGGGTTGCACAGAATTTGAGTTAGTAGTACAAAAGACGGGTATCAGACCTGCCACTCAGGATCGACGACCCTTTGTAGGTTTTCATCCGCTTTTTGAGGCAGGAATATTTAATGGATTTGGCTCAAAAGGGGTTTCTTTGAGTCCTTATTTTGCCAAACAATGGACAGATGAAATCCTTACCAACTCATCTGTTCACCCGGAGGCATCAATTCGTAGATTTTATCATTTATTTTCCGTTTAAATCTGTAAATTTGGTTTTAATGTCTTTAGGCAAAATGCGTATTTTAAAATCACTTTTTGTAGTCATTTTGATTTTGACTTTAGCTATTCAAGAGCTAAGAGCCCAAGGTTCGCATTGGGTGCCAGAAAATCACCGGATTCAATACCAAAAATTTGATTGGAAATTTGTCGCAAGCTCAAACTTTGAGGTGTATTACTTAGAAAAAAGTGAGCCTTTAGCTAGAACTACATTGTCCTATCTGGAAGCTGATTTTGTACGATTGACGGAGCTAATTTCCTATTCTCCAGTTCAAAAAATAAAGATTTTTATTTACCCTAATCATGAGACTTGGTTACAAAGTAACGGGGGTATTTCCTTAGTGAATGTAAAAGAAATTGAAGAACAAAATCTTTCTAAATTTCACATAGAAATCCCATTCAAGGATAATTTAGCCACATTCAAGCAGGAATTGACCAAACAAGTGGCGCGTGTTTACTTGCAAGACTTATTGTACGGGGGTAGTGTCAGAGATATTTTACAGAACTCCTTGCTACTTTCGGTTTCCGATTGGTATATTTTAGGAATGGCTGCATATATCGCTTCAGGAGATACACCTGAAGTGAGGCGATTTACGTATCAAATAATTAGTGAGAATAAAATCCGGAAATTACAATTAGCAAAAGACAAAGAGGCAGAATTGTTAGGTCAATCGATTTGGTCCTATATTTCTGCGACCTATGGTAAGCAAGCCATCGGGAACATCCTAAATTTGACTCGGATTATCCATAATGAACAATCCAGTATTTCTAGCACGATTCGAAAACCATTCTCTAAGTTTTTGAAAGAATGGTATGAGTATTATTTGAATGATGCGAAGCAGTTAGAAATAAATTCAAAGAAAGTATTCGCCCAGTCGGAATTTATACCGTCGCAAACCTCTCTAAATACCTATCGTCTCAGCCCGGATGGATTATACGAAGTGTGGGTTTCAGATGAATCTGGACGCTACAGCGTAAATTTACACCCGATAGCCTCTAAGAAAACTCAGGTGATTATGCAATCCGGGTTGAAGGATGTGAATCGGCTATCATCTGGCAAAGGTCCACTATTATCCTGGATTGGTTCGAATCAATTAGCAGTGCTGTTTTCTGATCAGGGTTTTAGCTGGTTGAAGATATTCCAAATCGATAAAAAGGGTGGGGTAAAAGGAGAGGATAAAAAGAAAATTGCGAACCTGTCCTACCTGGACATGGAAATGAATAAGAATGGGACGAAGATGTTGGTACGGGTTTTGGAAAAAGGCCAAGTAGACGTCGGAATTTATGACCTAAAAAGAAACCGCTTAAATCCTGTCACGAAAGATGCTTTCGATGAATCTGAGGCACATTTAATGCCGGATAATCGGGTGTTATATTTGACTAATAGGTACATTGATTCACTTCCAGCGCCTGCTGCGCCCTTTACCTCAGTGATGGTTTGGAATCCTGATGAGCCTGAAAATCCTACCCGTCTTTTTACTACCTCAGGTAAAGTTTCGAATTTTCAATTTAGGTCTGATTCACTAGCCTATTTCTTGCATGCGCAGAGTCAAGGAAATAGACTTATTCGGTACTCTTTAGTTGATTCTAGTTTTCAGCAATTAGCGATTCGCACGGTAGCTTGGGATAATTTTGAGATTTCTCCTTCAGGGATTTCTAGTAAAGAGAACTCGATTTTGATAGAAAAAATTGAACGTTATCCTTGGGAAAGTTTGGATGAAATAGGAGGATCTGCGTGGATTCCGGGGATTGTTAATCCTGATGAGGAGAAAGCAGTTAGTCCCGTTCTAGCGGAAACGAACACCGATTTGGCAAAAAAATCAAGGCGTGCTCGTCTAGATCGCCAGCAAAGTATTCGCTTAAAAAGAGAGCCTAGTAAGTTGATTGGCCCTTTAGACTATGAGAATTCACTCATTATGAATAGTTCAGAGGGACTCTTTAGTTCAGATCCTATCCGAGGAATTGGATATGCTTATGAGTTAAAGGCTAATGATTTATTAGAAAATCACCTCTTCAAAGCAGGAGGTTTCTTGACGGCAAATCTCCGCAATACGGATCTTTGGGGTGAATACAGTTATTTAGCGAACAAGCTTGATTGGAAGTTTCGGTATGACAGAAAAGTATTAGATCAGGATACGGAGTCTGATGCCCAAAAGATTCGCTTCAATCGCTTTGCCTTAAGTGCAACCTATCCTTTCAGCTTGTTAAGTAAAATTTCGGTGACAGGAATGTATTCCACGAACCGATTGTATAGTCAATATTCTTTAACAAATCAGGAAGACTATGCTGGTTACGCAGGCGCTCAAGTCAATTATGTGTTCGATAACACTGTTCCTGTATTTGAAAATATCAGGACTGGATTGCGATTCAGTTTCTTAGCTGAGGCGAATCAAAATATAATCAATGAAGGAAATTTTGTTCGCTTAGGGATGGATGTCCGCTATTATAAGAAGCTTACGAATTCATTCTATTTTGCGTCTCGTTTTTCAGCCTCTCATCAACTGGGTTCTGCCACACAGGCTTCGATGTTAGGGGGTATGGACAATTGGTTCTTTAATCAAGTGGAGCCTCGTACTCAAAATACCCCCCTTGGTAGTTCAAATTTAGCTACGAGGGATGTGTTTATGAGTCAATTTATTGCTCCATTGCGCGGATTTAACTTAAATAAATTGAGTGGAAACAGTCATCTGCTTTTAAATATGGAGTTACGAATGCCATTAAAATCCTTGATGTCGGTGGAATCCTCTTCTATATTGAGTTCTGTTCAATTAGTCGGCTTTACGGATGTGGGTTCTGCGTGGTCTGGTTCCAGCCCATTTGAAAAATCGAATGGATTTAATACAAATGTCTATGGAGGTAATAGGAATCCATTTCAAGCGACTGTCACAGATTACCGTAATCCTTTTTTAGTGGGCTACGGTTTTGGGGTGAGAGCAACTGTTTTAGGCTACTTTGTTAAATTAGATTATGCTTTTGGATTAGAAAACAAGGAATTGAAATCCCCTGTGACTTACCTTACTTTAGGATACGATTTTTAGATGAAAAAAAGCCTTGTTTTCTTTTTACTACTACTGCCTGTAGCACTTTATTGCCAAAGTCTCAGCGTTTCAAACCTGCCCATCATCCGGATCAATACAAAAACCCGAGTCATTCAGGATGAGCCTAAAATTCCCGTATTGATGGAGGTGTTTGACAAAGGAAATGGGCAATTAAATCAACTTTCGTCGAGCCCGACCATAACCACCGTTGCAGGGGTTGAGTTTCGAGGTTCAACTTCTCAAGCGGATTTTTATTTTCTCCCGGGCTATGTAAAAAAGCCTTATGGTATTGAGTTATGGACAGATTCAACGGGGGTGAATGCAAAGCGAATGTCGCTGATTCAAATGCCTGAGGAATCAGATTGGGTACTGAATGCCTCCTATAATGATCGTTCCTTTATGCGAGATTTTATGGCCCATCAAATAGCTGGCCGTTTAGGTTTGTTACATAGTGAGACTAAATTTGTGGAATTAGTTATCAATAATGAATACCGTGGCGTTTATATGCTAATGGAAAAAATTAAGCAAGGTAAAAACCGGGTGCCTATTTCTGATTTGTATCCTACAGAAAATGCAGGGGATGATGTTACCGGTGGGTATTTATTGAAAATTGATAAGACGAGTGGTTCACCTTCTACCACTTGGAAAAGTAATTATACCTCAGGTATAAGCTCGACTCAAAAATGTGAATTCCAAATTGAATATCCGAAATTCGGAATCATCACGCAGCAACAGATAAATTACATTCGGAATTACATTAATAACTGGGAGCAGAAATTAATGACAGAAGACATGAATGATCCGAAGGCTAGCTTTAGGGATTTTATGGACATGCCTTCTTTCGTTAATTACTTTATTTTGAATGAAGTGACTCGAAATGTGGACGGATATCGATTAAGTTCCTATTTGTATAAGGATAAGGAATCTCTAGGAGGGAAAATTAAGATGGGACCTGCCTGGGATTTCAATATTGCCTTTGGGAATGCAGATTATCTAAATGGCTGGAAGACAGATGGGTTTGTGTATAAGGCGATGGAAACGGATGCGGGTTCGAAAGATTACTGGCAGGTTCCATTTTGGTGGAATAAATTAATTCAAGATGCGAGTTTCCGGAAGGCTTTGGCATCGCGTTGGAAGGCTGTTAGGTCCAGCTTTTTAAATACAAATACGCTCTATGCCTCTATCGATTCTGCACAAGTTGTTTTAAAGGATCCGTTAACGCGGAATTTCCAAAAATACCCGTTGATGGGTAAGAAGATTTGGCCTAATTATTACGTCGGTGCAACCTTATCGGACGAAGTGAATTGGTTAAAAAACTGGATGCAAGGACGTTTGACCTGGTTAGATGCCCAAATGGCCTTATTTGATAGCCCTATTTTAGGCAATGAACCTAAAGAGGCTTCAGCCACCATCTACCCGAATCCATCACGTGGATTATTTAATTGGAAATTTAACCTCGCTAAACCTGCCGAGGTTTCCTACCAAATTATAGATGGCCAAGGCCGAATGTTACTTTCTTCTAAAGTCCTTAATTTTGGTTCAGGAGAGCAAATTCACTCGGTGGACCTCACAAATTTATCCGCTGGAACTTACTTGTTTCAATGGAGTTCATCGGAAGGATCCGCTGAAAAAATCAGATTGCTTTTAACAAAATAATATGGCGTCGGTAGTAGAACAATTTGCTCGTACTCGTGCAGCAGCCTCGACTTTAGCAATGGCTAGTGGGGAGTCTAAAAATGCTGTTCTTCGTAGCATTGCGTCATTAATTAGCCAAAATTCAGCTGAAATTTTACGTGAAAATCAAAAAGATTTAGATCGGATGGCAACAGATCATCCGATGCGTGATCGATTAAAATTAACCCAAGAAAGACTTCATGATTTAACCGAAAGTGTACTTTCGGTTACCCATCTTCCCGATCCGACAGGGCAAGTTTTATCGCATAGAACGCTTTCGAATGGTTTGATACTATCTAAAAAAACGGTACCGCTAGGGGTTGTGGGAGTCATTTTTGAGTCACGACCTAATGTTACTATTGATGTAGCAGCCTTATGTATTCGCTCTGGCAATGCGGTAGTCTTACGTGGCGGTTCGGATGCTTTGCACACGAATACTATTTTAGTGGAATTAATTCATCAGGCATTAGTTCAGAGCGGAATTTCAACGGATGTAGTCTACTTAATGCCCACAGATCGGGAGTTAGTGACAACTTTGTTAACTGCTGTAAAGTACATTGATGTAATCATTCCTCGAGGATCAGAGGCTTTGATTCAGCGTGTTAGAAAAGAGTCTTTAGTGCCTACGATAGAAACGGGCGCTGGCGTTTGTCATACCTATGTGGCCGCTAATGCTGAAATTGATATGTCAGTTGCCATAGTGGTGAATGCCAAAGTCTCCAGGCCATCTGTCTGTAATTCATTAGATACAATTGTAGTTCACCAGTCCAAAGCAGCCGAATTTTTAGCGAAGCTTGTTGACCCATTTACGAACTATCATGTCAAGATCTATGCGGATGAAACATCGTATGCTATTTTAGCCTCCTTGTCTTACCCCTTTTTAGAAAAAGCAAAATTGGCTGATTTTGGACGGGAATTTCTAGATTTTGCCTGCTCGATCAAGGTTGTTAACGACTTTGAGGAAGCTCTTACTCATATTGCATCCTATTCTTCTAGGCATTCTGAAGCGATAGTGACTTCGGATGAAGTGGAAGCGTCCTATTTCCTTTCTGCAGTGGATGCTGCAGCCGTTTATTGGAACGCGTCTACACGATTCACAGATGGAGGGGAATTTGGTTTAGGCGCTGAAATAGGTATTTCAACTCAAAAATTACACGCACGTGGTCCGTTTGCTTTAGAGAAATTAGTCACAGAGAAATGGATTGGAATAGGGCAAGGTCAAACCCGTTAAAATTCATAATCTAATCCCATTCTTTGCTTCATTTCGGCCAGAATAGGGTGTTTTTGGGAAAGGAATTCATATTTATCCGATTGCGTATAAATCATTTTTTTATCGCTTACTTCCCCCTCAATTAGGTCTAAACTAAGATCAATTGAATCATTCTTTAGCTTTTCACGTAATTGAGTAATTAATTCTAATTTCAGAGAATCATTGAACTGCTGTATCTGAACTTCACCTTCTACCTTAATGTGAACAATGGAATCGACTAGACTGATCTCACGATTCATCATCACGTACTTATTGATGAAATTAGCTTGCTTGAATCCTTGTGCAATCTGTGTCCAAACAAAATTTAGCTCCTCAAATGTAAAAGTCTCATTTTGCACTTTGCCTTGAGTGCTAGTCTGCTCGGAACTCTCTGATTGATTTGAGTGAGCAACTTTTTTCGCACTTCGCAACCCATGACTGGTGGGCCTCACGGCAGGCGTTTCCTCAATAGGTGTTTCTTCTATCACAGCGATAGGAGTCACAGGTACTGGGGCAGTCGAAGGAACGGGTGCCGCTTCTGTCACTGCAGTTGAAACCGCAGCCGGAGCTATCGGTTTAGGTTCAGGCTTTTTTCCGGCGCCACCCTCCGCCGTAGGTTGAGCCGAAGTGGGTTGGTAAACCGACGGCAAGTAATTTATTTTTAATAGGGTTAATTCCACATGTAGACGGGCATTCTTCGCTGCTTTGTAATGTATCTCGCATTGAGAGCACAGGTTCATAGCTGAAAGCAAGAACGAAGCCGACGTCTTCCCACATTGCGCTTGAAATTTAGCCCGATTCTCTTCGCTTAATTCCATTAAGGCAAGCGTCTTTGGATCTTTGGCAAATAACAAATTACGGAAATGCTCAGAAAGGCCTGAAATAAACTGCTGGCCATCAAAACCCTTGCGCATAATCTCGTCTAACAAAACGAGTGCCTGTGAATGGTCTTGATTCACGAAGTAATCCGTTAGCTGGAAGTAATAATCGCTATCTAAAATGTGCAAATTCTCTAATACACCAGCGTATTTCAACGAATTATCCGTTGAGAATGTCACATTCAGGTCAAACATAGAAAGAGCGTCGCGAAGACCTCCATCAGCTTTGATTGAAATCAATTCTAAAGCAGCCGGCTCAGCTGTAATCCCTTCTTTCTCCGCAATGGAAGACAGGTGGGATGCCATATCCTTCCATTGAATTCGATTGAAGTCGAAGATTTGGCAACGAGAAAGAATGGTAGGTAAAATCTTATGTTTCTCCGTCGTCGCTAAAATGAATATGGCGTAGGATGGAGGCTCCTCTAACGTCTTTAAAAAAGCATTAAATGCGGATGCCGAAAGCATATGAACCTCATCAATGATGTAAATCTTGTATTTCCCGCTTTGAGGTGGGTAACGAACTTGGTCGATGAGGTTACGAATATCATCTACGGAGTTATTCGAGGCAGCATCTAATTCATGAATCGTTAAGGAGGTATTTTCTTGGAAGGATTGGCAAGAGGCGCATTTACCGCAAGCTTCCCCATCGGATCCTAAATCAACACAGTTTATTGTCTTCGCTAAAATACGTGCACAAGTAGTTTTACCTACTCCTCTAGGGCCACAGAAAAGAAATGCTTGAGCTAAGTGGTTGGACTTAATCGCATTCTTTAAGGTGGTGGTTATGTGACTTTGGCCTACCACTGAATCAAAGAGGGTAGGGCGGTATTTACGTGCTGAAACAACAAAATTTTCCATAATCAAATTTACCTTTTAAAGCCTTAATTCCCAAATGCTCTACGGGATTCTAACGACAGCACTCACAGGGAAATGATCCGTTGGATATTTATTTCCCCAGGTTTCACTATGAGTCGTATGCTGTAAAACGGATGGGCCATTTTTGACGAAAATATAATCAATATGTCTGCCATCTTGTTCTTTCACAAAGCCATTAAATGAACTATATGGCCCATAATGCCCATTTTTGCTTATTTTTTCTGCGTCAATCACGCGCTCGGGATTCTTCTGATCGACTAAAATTTGAATCGGTTCATCGTCTGGGGTAGCATTGAAATCCCCTGTTAAAATGGCGGGGGACTTGCCGGCAATTTCAGTGATTTTTCGTAGAACTAGCTTGGCACTTTCTCTTCGCGCCACTTTCCCTAAATGATCAAAATGGGTGTTAAACACATAGAATTTCTTCCCCGTTTTGATCTCTTGAAAGTGTCCCCAGGTTACCACCCGACGGCAAGCGGCATCCCAGCCAAAGCCAACTTTATCACAAGAGTCTGATAACCAAAAAGTACTTTCTTTGAGTAACTTAAATTTTGATTTACGGTACATTAAGGCAGAAAATTCGCCCTCTGCTTTGCCATCATCACGGCCTTTTCCAAACCACCCAAAACCAGGCAATTCTTTCTCTAAATCAGTTATTTGGTGTAGGTAAGCTTCTTGTAATCCAACAATATCAGCCTCGTGGTAGCGAATCAATTCTCCACAGTGCTTCGCACGGTATTTCCACTGATTTAACCCATCTGAATCGGTATCTAAACGCACATTAAAGGTCATGGCTTTTAGTTGGGCAGAGGCCGCTGGAAATTGGGCTGATACCGCTGGACCAGCTAATAAAAGCACAAAACAGGTAAAGGCTTTCAAAATGTTCATTACCTGTGGGAAAACGCGGTCGTTCTTCCCATTTTGAATGACAAAATCAGCCCCCCATAAATAATTCTTCGGTTTTGGCTGTAAATCAATCATTTGCATTGTTTCCATATAGCTCAAGTGACTTCGTTGTTGAATATGTTGAATTCGTTCGTTTAAAGGACAGTCGACCGTGATGATTTGGTCGATGTGTTCTGGCTTTGTACGTGGTGTGATCAGGGCGGATTCGTATAAACAAAAAGGGGCTTCTGGGGTATTTAATATCCATTCTGCCGCCTTAGATCGAACAGCGGGATGAATTATGGCATTTAGCTGTGCGACGTCACCTGGGTATTTTTGAAGCAGGCCTTTTATCCAAGCTCGATTGTAGGATCCATCAGGATGGTAGGCTTTCGGACCAAATTCGGCAATGATGGCTTCTTTCACCTGGGAGTCGTTCTCACAAATTTCGCGCGCTGCTGTGTCCGCTTCAAAAATAGGAATTCCAAGACACGAAAAAATCCGGCAAATGGTTGATTTGCCGGATCCTATTCCGCCTGTTATTCCGATGAAAGGTTTCAGGCCTATTTGCATTGAATTACTCTTCTAAGCGAGAGGATGCGTCTTTAGAGATCGCTGTTTTCTCGAATACCATACGAACACCTTTGCTCGAATCCACTTCCACTACGATCGTTTTTTCGCGGATGCTTACCACGGTTCCGTGTGCTCCACCAATGGTCACCACTTTATCGCCCGTTTTTAATTCTTCAATGAATTTTTTCGCTTCTTTTGCTTTTTGCTGTTGTGGGCGAATCATGAAAAAATAAAATACGACGAAAATACCTCCAAAAAGGATGATTTGCATGTAGGCAGGACTCTGTGCTTGTAATAATAACATTTGTTTATTTTTTAGGTAATACTTCTACTTTAAAGCCCATTCTGTTCTCCGCTGGAAGCGTGTTACAGTAGGCGGTAATTGATTTTTTTAATTTTCCTTCTTTACCTTTTGAATCAAATTTCACTCGAATGTATCCCTTTTTTCCGGGCTGAATCAACTCTGTACTCCATTCAGGTGTGGTACATCCGCAAGAGGCATTTACAGAGATGATTTTCAAAGGTAAATTCCCCGTATTCTTAAAATTAAAGGTATGAAAAATACTATCCCCCTCCACTATGCGCCCTAAGGAAACATGGGAATCTTTTATTTCTAGAACGGGGTGTTTTTCCGGAGTCGGTTTTAAAGCTGCCGGGATGGAATTCTCCGTTGCATTATTTGCCTCTTTTGGCTGATTTTTGCAGGATAGAATCCCGAGTAAACAGAAAAATAGGAGGGTAGAACGCATTTTATTTGGCCTTAATCTGAGTCATCATTTTCTCCACGTCCTCAAGTAATTTTTCCGCTTTCAATTTCGCATCCTGAACTACTTTTTTTCCCTCTGATTTCGCTGAGGTTTCGATTACTTCTTTACCGTCCACGATGTCATTGATCAACTGTTTTAATTGATCGCGGTATTTGTTCAGTTGGTAATATAATTTACCTCGGGTATTTTCCCCTTTGTCAGGAGCATATAAAATACCGACTACAGCTCCAGCCGCAGCGCCTACTAAAAAGGCCCAAAAAGATCTAGATGATTTGCTCATTTTATTTGTTAGCTATGTCGATTAATCCTCGACCTGATTTATTTATCACTTTTTCGTGAACTAGGCGATTCGATACTACGTCTAATATACCATTAATAAACTGGCCAGACTTAGGCGTAGAATAGTTTTTCGCTAGTTCTATGTACTCGTTAATACTCACTTTTACTGGAATGCTGGAGAATTTTACCATCTCGGCTAAGGCCATTTTTAAGATGATAAAGTCCGAAACCGCTAGGCGATCTGACTCCCAGTTCTTTGTTTGGTCCCCTACCCAAGCACTTAATTGCTTGTCTTCGGAAACGCTGTAATCGAATAATTCCTCAAAGAATAATTTATCGTCGTCCCATTGGAGAGCGAGTGGTTGTAAGCTTAAGTCTTCCAAGGCCTCTATTTTAAAGGTCTTATTCGCCATGCTCTTCACCACATCTTTATTCAAAGACCAATTTAAATCTTTTTCCTCAAAATACTCTGTCATCGACTCGTGTTTTAAAAGGAAATTTTTCAACACGTAAACGACGAAAGCTAAATCATCCTCAAACTTTTTGCCCGCCGTAGGAAGGTAAGTTAAGAAGGTTTCGTCCGTCAAGATGTTTTCAATAAATAATTTTTTGATTAAATTTTCATCCTCTTCCGACCAGCCAATGTGGTTTTTGTCAAAGGCGCGTTGCAAATCGCTCCATTTGGACAGAATATACAATACCTTATTTTTAGCCAGCAAAGAGGTCTTTGTATTGTTTTCTAATAAGCGTCTATTCTCATCCCAAAGCGCAATTAAGGGCAATTGCTGTAAGTAATATAGGATTTTAAGGTATTGCTTGTTGATGGATTCCACCTCAGTCACCATATCTTGCTTCAATTTCTTCGCGATTTGCTTCACGTTCGCTTGATACAAGGCAAAAACAGATTGGGCTGCATCTTGCGACTCTACTGGAATTGTTTCTTCAGATGTAATCTCTTGGAAATACTCTTTTAATTGAATTTCGGCTAGTTGTCGCAGGCCCTCTAAACGAGGCATTTGGTCTTCTTTTGAGACCATAAGGGATAAATCAGGCTGAAAAATGGTTGTTAAGCCATCAAAAGCTAATTGATATTGGGCACGTTCTTGAATGTAGAAAGCATACAATTGCTGAAATGCTTTAACCCGTAGTAATCTCCTGTTAACCATCCGAAATAAAAGAGCGTCTTGTTTTGAATCCCAAAATTAAGAATTTTAATTGATAAAGGTCCTATCTTTGTAGTCAATAAATCAATACATGGGCGCACTCAGTCATATCAATCAGTATTTTTGGAAGTACAAATGGCTTTTAGTCCTCGGAATTCTTTTCACGCTTTTTTCTAATTTTTTTGGCGTTTTTCCTGCTCAACTGGTTCGTTATGCACTCGATTTAGTGACGGAAACGATTGATATTTATTTCCTCTTTAAAGGTTTTAGTCTCCAAAAAGCCTTCTATGAAATCTTCGGTTTTACTTTATTTTTCTATGGTGGTTTGATCATTTTAATGGCGATTATGAAGGGGGTATTCCTCTTTTTGGTCCGTCAAACACTCATCGTCATGTCCCGTCATATTGAGTTTGAATTGAAAAACGAGATTTACACCCATTACCAAACCTTGCCTCTGTCATTCTATCGCCAACAAAATACGGGCGATTTAATGGCGCGTATTTCTGAGGATGTAGGGAAGGTTCGTATGTATGTGGGGCCCAGCATGATGTATGGGTTGAATTTGATTACTGTCTTTATACTCGTGATTTATGCGATGTGGCAGGTGAATCAGAAATTGATGTGGTATGTGTTGATGCCTTTACCCATCTTGTCATTGAGTATTTATTACGTGAATTCGCTTATAATTCGTAAATCTGAAGAAATTCAAGCTGCTTTATCGCAAATCTCCACTTTTGCGCAAGAAGCCTTTTCGGGGATTCGAGTATTGAAGTCTTTTGTTCGGGAGAAGAAGTCATTGGAATCATTTACAGAGGCATCCTCCGCTTATCGCGCTAAATCGCTAGGTTTAGTGAAGGTTGATTCGCTTTTTACTCCTTTGATTGCTCTTTTAGTCGGTTTTTCTACCATTTTAGTGGTGTACATTGGTTCCAAAGAAGTGATTGCTGGCCGGATGACCGTGGGTAATATCACCGAGTTCATTATGTATGTATTTATGTTGACCTGGCCGGTGACTGCCTTGGGATGGACGAGTTCACAGATTCAACGGGCTGCAGCTTCGCAGAAGCGTATTAATGAGTTTTTGGAAGCTAAATCTGAACTGACCCTAGGTAAGCAAATTCGCCAAGAAATCTTGGGTAATTGGGAGTTTACCGATGTTAGCTTTGCCTACCCGGGTTCTGAACGCCTAGTTTTAGAAAATGTTAATTTAACTATTGCCGCTGGGGAGTCCGTGGCATTATTAGGCCAAACAGGCTCTGGTAAATCGACCGTAGCCTTGCTGATGGCTCGTTTTTATGACCCTAGTTCTGGAGAGATTTTATTGGATGGTATTTCTTTGAGAGATTGGGATATGGCCTGGGTGCGCTCTTTTGTGGGTTTTGTGCCGCAAGACGTATTTTTGTTCTCGACCAGTATTTCGGAGAACATTCGATTTGGTAATGATACTTTAACCCAAGATGCAATTGAAGTAGCAGCCAAACAAGCGGATGTTTACGATAATATTATGGAGTTCCCCGATCAATTCGAGACGATTTTAGGGGAGAGGGGAATTACGCTTTCTGGAGGTCAGAAACAAAGAGTGTCGATTGCACGTGCTTTGGCTAAAAATCCAACTATGTTAATCTTAGACGACTGTCTATCGGCAGTAGATACGCATACGGAACATACGATTTTGGAAAATTTAAAACGGGTCACTCAGGGGAAATCCTCGTTGATTATCTCACACCGCGTTTCATCCGCTCGCTTGGCTAATCGAATCTTCGTTCTTTCCGATGGAGCAATCGTTGAAAGTGGATCTCACGAATCATTGATGAATCGAAAAGAACTTTACTTTGAACTCTACCAGCAGCAATTAAACGAGGAATTACAGCAGGTTTCCGCTCAAACGAATTAATTCAATTTCCGCTGATTTCGCAGCAAATTTTGCTTCAATTAAACGGGTCTCGGCAGCCACTGCATTGCGTTGTACCTCGCGTAACTCATATGAGGTGGCAATACCTACTTTGAATCGATCAAAGGCAATTTCGATATTTTGTTTCGCTATCGCATAATTTTCGGTTTCTAACTGAATTAGATTCAGGGCATTCTCGTAGGTGATATAGGTTCTTTCCAGCGAGGATAGTAGATTGTTTTTTAAATCTTCTATTTGCAAGGCTGCGATTTCTGCATTGATCTTCGCGTTTTGAATTCTTCGTTTTTGGTTATAGCCATCGAAAATATTGATACTAGCTCTAAGTCCATAGTTGAATACATTACTGCTACCCCTTTCCACACCAAAACCAGCTCCATTCGCCACATTATTCAGGTTATAGCCTGCTAATAGATCGATTTGAGGTTTTTGTTGACTCTGTACAGTCTTGGTATCTAAATCGTTAATTTTTTTCGTCAAAATGGCAGATATGAGTGCAGGATTCTGAGACAAGGCACTCATTTTTAGTTCGCTTAGCGTTAATTTCGGTAGCAAATCGATGAGGTAAGCGATTTCAAAATCAGCTTTGTAATCTTTCACTAAGAGTGTGTTGAATCCAATCTTCGTGTTCGTAAACGATTGCTCTTGGGCGATTAAAAGTGCTTTATCTTCGTTGTAATCGACTTGTGCGGAGTAATAGTCCACTTTAGAACCTTGTCCTACCTCATAGCGATCTTTCGCTAATTTCAAACGGTCATTCGAGATTTCTAATCCTTTTTTGAAGTTATTAACGCGAAGATTTTGGCGAATGATATCGTAGTAGGTAGTGGAAATCAAGGCAATTAGATTTTCAATATTGCTCTCTGTTTGCTTGGCGCCTAAATTTTGTAATTCTTTGAATCGATCACGTAGGAAAAACATGCCTTTCCCGTCATACAATGTCCAAGCCATGGCCATTCCAGCATTACCTGAATTTGAACGAACGCCTGATTGAACTAAAGGCGGTCTTAATCCTCCAAAGAATGATTGGTCAAGTCCCGAAATGGTATAATTTTTCGAAAGTGCCCCTGTAATTGTGGGTAAAAATCCAGCGTTCCCTAGGGTATTTTCGTTAGCAGCAATTTGTTCTCTCTGCCTCGAAATTTGTATGGCATATTGCTTTGTTATTCCTTGTTGAATCGCCTCTTCTAGTGTCAATAATTGCTGGGCTTCTGCCGCAAGCGGACATAAAAATACGAAAAAGGCTAGGCGAAATTGTTTCATAGGTATAGGTTACAGACAATCAATAAAACAAACTTAACAAAATCATGCCACAATAAGAAGCCCAAAGCCTACAAGTACCCATAGGGCTTTTTTCAAAGAATAGATTACATTTGTTTATGATTTCGCAACTATATATATATCCCATTAAGTCTTTAGGTGCCGTTTCTTTGACGGAGGCAGTGGTGGAGAACGAGGGTTTACGCGGTGATCGTCGCTTTATGTTAGTGGACGTGGATGGTAAATTTATTACACAAAGGACACGACCCGAGTTAACTAGGTTTTGCTTAGAGGAATCATCTAATGGTTTTTTGGTCAAAGATTCAGCCACTAACCTGGAGAAGGAGTTAGTTTGGGAGCCTACATTAGGGAATTTAATCCCGGTTGAGATTTGGGAGGATCAATTGCTAGCTCATGAAGTGGAGGATGGTTGGTCTGATTGGTTTTCTGCTGCCTTGTCTCAAGAGGTTAAGTTAGTTCGAATTTCAGCGGAGAATCCGCGGGCCATGGAAGCGAAATACCAAACGGATCTCGCAAAAAATACCTCTTTTGCGGATGCATTGCCCTTACTTTTGATTAGTTCTGGGTCCTATACTGCCTTGGAGGAACGAATGGAGGAATCCTTTGACCATTTAAGGTTTAGACCTAATATCATAGTAGATGTTTCCGAGCCTTTTGTGGAGGACACTTGGGCAGAAATTAAGCTAGGTAGGGTGACTCTTTCGGGTGCCAAACCGTGTGCCCGCTGCCCACTAGTGAATGTTAATCCACTTTCAGGGGAGTCCGATAAGGTGATTTTGAAAACCTTAGCGTCTTTTCGCACAATTAATCACAAGGTCTACTTTGGTCAACAGTTTGTTCCTAGTTCTTTGGGGAAAATAAGAGTAGGGATGGAGGTTCAACTCATTCGATCGAAGGATGCACTTTATTCGTAATTTATCTTTAGAGGTAGTCATTGGAGCCATTTTGTATCAATTATTCCTGTTTAAGGTATATTTCCACTTTTTTCCTCCACCTGTTGAAGTTGTACTTTTAGCCTTAGTCGTTTGGTTTTTGTATTTATTAGATCGCCAAATAGATACTATTTTTCAGCCTGTTCAAGACGAACGACATCAGATCCATTTGAACTACCGCAGATCTTTTTGGGTCATTATCGGGATTTTAGGTGTTATCATTGCCTGCTTGTTACCTTTTCTGAACATCCGAATTTTACAAGCGGGCGTCTGTTTATCACTCCTAGTCTTAGCCTATGCGTTTGCATGGCATAAAGGGATTCTTAAGTTAGAAAAGGAATTGTTTACGGCCATTTTGTATGGATTAGGGGTTGGTTTGGTGGTTTGGGTGCGCGAACCCAGATCAGTTGTACTCGTACTGCCTTTAATCACATTAGCCTACCAAAACCTCTGTTATTTTAATTTAATCGAGTCCCCGAGCGATTTTTATGCAGGTCGTTTACGAAAAACTGAATGGATCTTGATTGGACTCATAAGTGGAATATATGCAGCGACAAAGGATCTATTCATCGTCTTGCCATTTTTAGTTACCTTTGGGTTAACGTTTTTATTATCTCGCCGGCCCCTCACTGAAGGGATGCGTTTCTGGGGAGATTTAGCGTTTTGGAGTCCACTTTTTTATCTAGTTTATGGGGTTTTTTCAGCATAAGGATGCCTACAAAGCGTTGCAATTTCCTGAGTTTCGGGCTTATGTGACGGGCAACACCCTGTTTACGATTGCCTTGTTAATTCAAGAAGTGGTCTTGGCCTATGAAATTTACAAGATTACCCATAATCCCCTCGCCTTAGGTTTGATTGGCCTGGCGGAAGCTGTTCCGTTTATTTCACTCGTTCTTTTTGGTGGGCACTTTGCAGATAATCGAGATAAGAAGAAGATTATGCAGGTCACCTTGTCGTTGATTATTGCCTCTTCCATCTTTCTGCTCTATTCGAGTACGCAGCTTCATTCAGCAGATCAAGATTTTCATATTTATTCGATCTACGCGGTTATCTTTATTATAGGTCTTTCCAAAGGTTTTTTCAGCCCTGCTGCCTCCTCTTTAAACCCATTTTTAGTACCAAAAGAAGTTTTCGCGAACGCAGCCACGTGGAATAGTTCTTTTTGGCAATTAGGTTCTATCCTAGGTCCTGGTGTGGCTGGGTTTTTATATGCCTACGCTGGATTATCGGGTTCATTGATTACTGTGATTGCCTTGTTGCTAGGGGTTATGGTGTGTATTTTCCAAATTGACAATCGCCCAGTACCAGTGAAAACAGTCCAGCATGAATCCATTTGGCAAAGTTTGCGGGAGGGAATCGCCTATGTTTTTAAGACTAAAATTATCTTGTATTCTATTTCTTTAGATTTGTTCTCTGTGCTATTTGGAGGCGTAATTGCCATTTTACCCATTTTCGCCGAAGATATCTTGAAAGTGGGAGCGGAGGGTTTAGGTATCTTACGGGCAGCTCCGTCTGTAGGTGCAGTAGTAACCATGATCACCTTAGTTTACTTCCCTCCACTGAAACACGCTTGGAGAAATTTGATCTTAGCCATTGCCGGTTTTGGATTAGCTACGCTGGTTTTTGGTCTTTCCACTAATTTTTGGCTTTCAGTAACCGCTTTGTTTTTTACGGGAGCATTTGATTCCATCAGTGTAGTCATTCGACAAACTGTACTACGTTTCTATACTCCCGATGAAATGCGGGGGAGGGTATCCTCCGTGAATGGAGTTTTCGTTAGTACTTCGAATGAATTAGGCGCTTTTGAGTCAGGAGTAGCAGCCAAAATATTCGGTCCGGTGCCCTCCGTTCTTATCGGAGCAGGCGTAACCCTAGTGTTAGTCAGCCTGGTAGCGATTACCTCGAAAGAACTCTTTGATATTCAAGTAGACCAAAAAGTGAACGAATAATTAAACGTCCTCGTTTGTTATTTTTGCTTTGTTCTTTGAGATTTGCTCAGGCCATTCCTTTAGGATTTCTGTTAACGCTTTCTTGGATTCTTGAGCCCATTGAATACTTTGGATAGCTTGCACATTGCTAGCGTTCTCGCCTAAAAGACAAGGAAGTATTTTGATGTGGTGATCCACCATTTTTTTCGCTGAGACAATCACCGTAGCGTCGCAAGACAAATGGTGAATAATTCCATCCGGCGTTTGACCTTCAGATACATAAAAATGGTCTAATTGACCTAGTTGAATGGTATTTTCAGCAATCAAGTCTTCGCCTTGGAAATGTAGTTGGGTGATGAAATCATCCCCTACTGCGACATAGGATACGCGATTTTTGCCTGATTTTTCCGAAAAATAATCTCCAATGGATTGGAAGAAGTTTCGTTTAGATAGCGTGGTGATACCTAGGCCTTTGGTATTCGAAGGAAGGTGTTTCTGTATAAATTGAAAGGTGCTGGGCAGCTGTAGCGACATAATAAAACAGATTAAATTTCGATTCTAATTTTAGGCTTAGGGAATTCAAAGTATTTAGAGAATGATTGAAACCAGGAATGAATAACTTCAAAACCTGATTTATCTAGTTTATATTCAATGAATTGCCCTTTCTTTTCTGCTTGGATCAATTTTGCTTGCTTTAATAAATCCAAGTGATGCGAAATGCTCGGCTTGCTCATATCAAATTGATCGGCAATTTTTCCTGCATTCTGCGGGCCATTGACTAGAAATTGCAATATCTCTCTCCGGGTAGGATCGTTGATTGCTTTGAATTTTGCGTCCATCTTAATTAGATAATTAAGCGAAAGTCTAAATTAATTTTAATAAAACCAAAAAATTAGACATCTGATTTTCGGTACGCCTCTATTAAAGCCATTTCACCCTCCTTTCCGGGCTTAGAATTTCCGTGTTCCATGCCTAAAACGCCAGAATATCCTTTTTGTTTTAAGTGCCTGAAAATATGTTGGTAATTGACTTCTCCTGTCGTAGGCTCTTTACGTCCTGGATTATCCCCTATTTGAATGTAGGCAATTTCGTTCCAACACTTATCCATGTTTGCGATCAGATTCCCTTCATTTCGCTGCATGTGGTAAATATCGAAAAGTATCTTGCAGGAAGGGGAGTCTACGGCCCGACAGATGCTGTATGTTTGATCCGAATAGCGTAAAAATAAGTCTGAATTATCACTTAATGGTTCTAAAACCATCGTTAATCCCGCTGGTTCTAAAATTTCTGCAGCGCGTTTTAGGTTATCTATTACGTTCCCAGTTTGTATTCCCATGGGTAGGTCTCTTGTAAAATTACCAGGTACCACTGTCGCCCATTTTGCATTCACTCGTTTAGACGTTTCTACTGCTTGCTTACATGAGGATAAGAATAAATCGGTCCATTCTTTTTTACCGGTTGTCATCGTTTGTTTGTCAAAAAAACCATCAAACTTGATCACAAATACACCCATTTTCATGTTGAGCTTAGCCAATTTCTCACCTATTTTTTCTTGAAGCGCTATGGGTCTCCCCATTAACTCATTATCCTCCAGTGCGGTAAAACCTTGGTCATACATGAATTGTAGTTGATCTAATTCTGACGGCCCTGCATGATTTTTAAACATGCCAAAATGAGGAGCATAATTCAATTCAAATGGTTTTTCACGTGCAATAGGGGAGCCTTTTGAGAATGATGGCACTAATAAACTAGCTCCTAAGATCGAGGCAAAATCACGGCGATTCATCTTATTTCTTTTTTAAAGTGGATAAATATTCAATTAAATCAACTAATTCTGTTGTATTCATTCCATCGGCTAAACCTTCTGGCATTAGGGACTCTGGTATTTGTTTGTAAGATTTCAAGGCAGATGTTTTAAAGCTTTTTATCAATCCCCCCGGAATTCGTAATACAATATCAGTCTCGTTTTTCGAAACGATAATTCCTTGGTAGGTATCCCCCGATTTTGTCTTTACTTCGAAGGTCTCGTAGCCAAAACCAATCCCGGCGTTTGGATGCAAAATAGACATATACAATCCTTCTTTTGATAATTTGGATCCTATTTCAGATAGCTTAGGTCCTAATTCAATACCCTCATTATTTACCACATGACACATCGCGCACGAATTAGTAAATACAACCTTACCTTTCACTGCGTCTCCAGACATTTTAATTAATTCGGCTGTCGCTGGATGTGTTTTTTTGGTTTCTATTTGATGTTTGTCTAAATAACTATTTGCTTTCATTCGAATCGACTTTCTCCAAGCCTTTTGAAGGCTTTCCACCACTAGAGGAATGTAAGCAGGGGCGATTTTCTTTTTATCTAATAAATCCAAAACAAACTCTTCCGTTGGATAGGCATTCCCAATAACTCTTGCAGCTTGCATTTGAACGGCTTTACCTAGTTTCGGATTCGAGGTAGCCTCAAACAATAATTGAGCTGATTCTGTCTTTCCTTGGTAACGCAAGGACTCAATTAAGGCTAACTGTTCCGATTCACTGCCTGAAAGAAATTTAGATCGAATTAATGCTGAACCACCGGGCAGATTATATAACACTTGGCCAGCTTTAGTGGACTCGGTACGGGAAAGAACCATTCCTAACACTCGATTACTTTCTTCTTTTAACTGATAGTAATCTACTAACTCTAAGTATTGCTTACTAGTAGTTTGCTTTAACAAGCTTAATAACATTTGTTTAACCTCTAGATGGCTGGAAATATAGGCGGGTTTCATATGCCGAACAGCCTCTAATTGCGAGATCGCGTCAGTTGCGAATGGACCTTGAATAAGGCCAAACAAAGCCTCTGATTTCTGATCCCCGGGCATAAAATCCAAGGCACGGAAATAGGCAGGCGACTTAGTTTTTCCAATCATGTCGATTAGTGCCGGCAGTGCTTTCTCAGTTCTCGCTCTCCAAACAATATCTGCATATCCTTTGGAATTCTCCGGTTTAAGAGCAGAATAAGCTGCAAAGCGTTCATCCCAATTTCCATCGGCTCCAATTCCTAACGCTTCTAGATACCATCGATCTGTACCATTGTGTCGCATGGCTAAAGTCGCCCAAAGTTTATTCACATCCTCTCCTGAGAGATGGCGTAACGCAATCGCTAATTCACGTCTAACCGAGGCATGTTGGTCTTTAACCGCTTTTGCTGCTAATGTAGACCATTCTGCGAACGGCTTTTGTTTCGCAGCCCGAATGGCCATCGCTTTTAAATTTGGATTAGCCTGTTCGTAGGCTTTTTGAATAAATTCAGTAGATCGAGGGCCCTTATTTAATACCCAGAATGCACGTGCTCTAAATCGCGGATTTTCGTTCGTTGCAAATTCATTTTCCAACACTGCATCAGCCTTAGTGCCCATTTTTTGCAGGGCTTGGAATGCAAGGAAACGAGTTTCTAAATTCGGGTTCTCGAGTGCTTTCAAAGCTGATTCTGGCGTGCTTAGGTCGATAGGGGCTGTTTTGTATGCATGTCCTTTGGGGGCGATTCGGTAGATGCGGCCTTTGGCCTGATCCCCTGCTTGATGCCCACCTACGCCTGGATCATACCAGTCAGCAACGAAAAGCGATCCATCCGGAGCAGCTGCCACATCAGCGGGTCTAAACCATTGATCCCGAGAGGTAATTAAATTATTGATTCTGGCTTCATATCCTGCACCCCAGGGAGTAGTGGCATAAGAACGTACCACATTAGGTCCTGCATCGGTGTGGATCATCTGATTTTGGAAGATGGATGGCAATAAGTTACCCTCATAAATAATCATTCCGGTAGGTGATCCCGCGCCTGTTTGTAATAAATTGGGTACTACGCCTGGATCGTTCAAATGCCAGTGACGCAACGGAATTTCTTTTTCCAAGTTTGTGCGATTTACTGACCAGCCCTCGCCCGTCATCTCATCCACATAACCATAGTTTCCGTGCTCGAATACGGCATTAATACGCACCCCTTTATTGCCATCATCATCATTATCTGATTGCCAAAGTGCCCCATAGGAGTCCACCGCTACTTCAAAATTGTTTCTAAAATTATGTCCTAAAACCTCGACTTGGCTACCATCTAGATTGCACCGAAAAACCATACCTTGGCGGTATTTCTTAGGCCCGATGGGGTCACCGTCTTGATCCAGGACAGGATTTCCTTTTCCATCTAAAAGCTGTTTGCCTTCATTTCCGATATTAAAATACAGTTTTCCATCTGGACCAAAAGTAAAGGCATGCGCCCCATGATCATGTTGATCACCACCAATTCCCGAAAACATCACCTCTTTTCGGTCTGCTTTTCCATCTCGGTTGTCATCGAACATTTTCCAGATGTATGGACTTTGGGAGACTATGACCATCGAATCCAAGACAGCGATCCCTAAAGGAGCATTGAGTTCTGGTGATTGATAAAATACTTTCCGACTATCTGCCTGACCGTCCCCATTCGTATCTTCTAAAATGATAACCCGATCCCCTTGCGGATTCGTCGGGTTGCCATTGATTCCAGGTCGGTAATTATACGCTTCTAATACCCATACTCGCCCTTTCGAATCTACATCGATATTCGTTGGGTTAATGAGCATAGGCTCCACTGCGAAGGGTTTGAGTTCTAATCCCTCCGGAACTTGTAAAGTAGAAACCTTTACTTGCACGGAATCAGACGCTAATTTCTTGGGCTGATTTATAGAAGGGATGCCTAAG
>CAJCBY010000410.1 GCA_903960725.1 uncultured Cytophagaceae bacterium
CAATCCGGTTTGTATTTCAATGGATTTTCCTCGTCCTCATCATAAATTCCATCCCCGTCTGTGTCTAAAGTTCCCGCAGATAAAACGGTAACCGTTAACGAAGTCGTACTGTTGCAACCTGTATTATTCGTCCCCTTAACGGAATAGGTGATCGTTTTAAGCGGATTAGCCGTCACGACCGCCTTGTCTACCGCCGAAAGTCCTGTGCGTGGAGACCAAGCAAAGCGATCAGCTCCTGAGGCCGTAATGACAATACTGGACCAGCGTACGACTTCGGCTGGATTAGGAATAAACGTGATAACAGGAATCGGATGAACCACGACCACGGTGCCGATACTATAGGCGGTTCCACAGACGGGTTGTGTAATGACCGCACGGAAGTATTTCGTAGAAGGAAGATTCGTGGCAGTATAACTAGAATCGGTATTTGCGATGTCCGCTACTCCCACTAAAAAATCAGGCGTATCTGCTGATTGCCATTTTGCAATCGTGCCTATGTGCCCGCTCAGCTTCATTAATTGGCTATTCTTATCGCCACAGAAAGTGCCTGTGCCAGTCAATTTACCACCGGCAAGTTCCTCCGTTCTAATGGCCACGGCATTGGTAAATTCCAAACTATCCTGTGTGGTTCTAGCACCTCTGCGGTAATATATAGTCGTTCTGACAAGCGGTGGCGTAAAGGTCTTTGCAGTGGCGCCTGGAATTTGCGTAAAGTTGATATTATCCGTACTCTGCTGCCAAATATAGCTTATCGGCCTAGGAACGCCATAGGCATCTTGTTTAGAGCTCAGGGGAACCGGCCTCGCAGGAAAACAGAGCGCCTGATCAGATTCAATGGATCCAGGCCAAAGATACGGCAATATGGTTACTGTGTCCGTTTGGACTGCATTTGCCCCATTAATCGTAAAGCTAATAACAGCGGTACCAGGGATAATTCCTCCCGTTAAAACTGCGGTATAAGTTCCATTATTGTTATTCACTACTGCTGAAACAGTGCCAAGCGTAGACGAAATCGTCACTAGACCGCCATTTCCCGTTAAATTATTCCCTTTGTAATCTTTTAACTGGACAAAGATGGTGGAGTAATCTTGACCATTTGCTTTGATGACTTTAGGAGTTGCTGTGATGGTCGATGTGGTGGTATCAGAGACATTAGGGACGGAGCCACAGAGATCAATAGTAGGAGTTTGGTCGCAATTGAAAATCGGCTCTCTGGCATCAATAGAACTCCCATCCCCCATACTGCCACTAATGCGGTGCCCCACATAGCAGAATTTCGAACTTCCTTCTTTTACATACAATAATGTGTGCCCTCCCATCTCTGCAAATAAAGCTTTATCCACTCCCTGGTTAAATCCACCGGCTAAACCTGGATCATACGAGGCGTTTTCCACCGGACGGCCTAACATATTTCGGGCATTGTAACCCCAGGAATACAATTCCCCTTTCCGCGTGATCGCTGCTGCCGCGGGCACCGAATTCGTATGCTCTTGAACCGTAACAAAAATAACATCCGTCAAAAAGTCATTAGGAGCGGGGGATTTTTTTACTTGCACCCAATTTAAATGAATTAAATCGCTGGTAAAGTTTCCACATTGGGAATTCCGATTGTTGCCCAAGGTGTACAAATTTCCTGAATTACTCAACACAAAATACGTATTGGTTGTGCCTCCTCCTGTTATTCCTCCCGTCACCCCGATCATTCTGATCCCCTTCGACTTCACGTCATCTGGTAAAGTCATCTCTGTGGCATACGAGCGAAAAGTCGCACCAGATCCATCCCCTAAATAGGTTGAGCTGCCCCAGGTATATATTTTCCCGTCATTTGTTTCGGCTACGAGTGCGCTAAACGTTGTATTAGATACCTGACCACGTACGGCCTTTACCCCAGTCAAATAAGTCGTTGCATTAATTTTTACGCGTTGCCACGTATTCATTCCGGTCGTTCCGGGAGCCATGCCATTCCCGTCTAGTGATCCAGAAAGGTAGCCTAAAACGTACACGTCCCCCGCTTTACTAAGCAAGATGAGAGTTCTATACATCGCGAAAAGCATCTTTACATCTTCTGGCTCTAAGCCAAGCGGAAGTCCAATGGGCGAGGATCCCGCCGGAGGAATTACCTGTGCATTTCCAGCGGAAGCGGTTAATGTAGGACTAAATAAGGATCCTACAGCCCCCCATGCAAACAATCCGGTGGATGTTAAAACGACCGCTTGATCAATGGTACCACCAAAAGACGTCCCCCCAATTCCCGCTTTATAAATAGTGCCAGAAATGGAGGAGTAATTAGAGCGGTTGATTTCCATTGGGGTTAATTGCCCCGTTAATCCCGTCGCGGCCATATTTGCTCCCCAAATCGAATATTCCCCCGTACTCTTAATGGCTACAGAGGCGTGGTAGCCACTAATAAGCTTATCGTAAGGGTCGTTAGGATCGCATTGCGCAATAGAGTTATGCGCTACACAAAAAAATAGGATCATCCAGCCCCATACCCTAAAGTAAAAGTTTGTGCTAGATGATCCCATATAAAAATTTCAATTATCGATTTTAAAACCTAAATATAGGCTTTAAAAATTGAAATTTATTATTTGATTATTCTAATTTCAATCCGACGATTTAGCGCCATACCGTCCTTCGTTTTGTTCGAAGCGACAGGCTTATCCTCGCCATACGCGTTCACTTGTAAGCGTGACGCAGCAATTCCGTTTTTAATTAAGAACGTTGCTGCCCCTTGTGCTCTATTGCGCGAAGCTTTGATATTATTTTTCGATGTGCCAAAACTATCTGAATGGCCATCTATTCGAACGTTTATTTCAGTACGAGCCGTTAAGGTAGAAACAACTCCCTTCAATTTAGCTATTGATTCAGCAGTCAAATCCCAATTATTGTTTGTGTACAATATGGTTATTTCAACCATTGCCTCTTGATCAGCTTTTAATTGCGCTGCTGCCTTCATTTCTGCATCTGCTTTCGCAACTGCCTCTGCTTTTTCTTTTGCCTCTGCCGCGACTTTTGCCAATGCCTCTGCTTTTTCTTTTGCCTGGGCTGCTGCCTTTTTATCCGCGGTCTCACGTGCGATTCGATCTTGCTCGGCGGCTTCTGCTGCCGCTTTTATCGCTGCTTCTTCCCTTGCTTTTGCCGCTGCGAGCGCTGCTTCTTCGTCTGCTTTTTTCTTCGCTGCCTTGAATCCAAAATGGTAAACAATACCAAAAGAGGTGCTATTATTCGAACCCCTTACCGAGGCTACTTTTACCCCAGCCTCCGTAGATTGTGCCATCGGGATGGCTAAATTCGACTGAACAATAAGAGAGAAATTCTTTGCTAATTTTAGGTCAATTCCCAAGCCGCCTAAAGCACTTAATTCATAGGCGTTACCAGGGAAACCATAGTCTCGGCGCGCGAAAGCGTCCGCACCGATTTGGAAGAAAGGATTTAGTACGGAGGTCTTCTTGCGCGGAATCATAAAGTAGCGCATATTAACCCCAGCCGATATAAATTTATTGTTCCAGCTGCCTGGGCTAAAATAATCGCCTTTAAATCCGGCTAACGTGGTATAGACAATATCCATACTCGCAGATTGGCGTTTCGAATATTGCGCCCCTAAATGATTGTAGGCATTGAATTCATCTTGTCCTGAAGCACGGTTGTTTGTCCATAAATCAGTAGGACCTCCTATGAAGACTAACGTTTTGTCATTTTCCTGTGCTGCCACTGATCCACTTAAGAACAATAAACCGAGTAAGATTTTCTTCATATTTGTTTATTTACAATGCTGCGCAATAGCTGCAGCTGCATCGGGGTATCCTTTTGCTTGTGCTCTTTTAAAACTAGCACAGGCATCCGTTTTCTTACTTATTGAAAGTTGAGACATGCCCGCAAAGTAGGCAGATTTGCCGGTATTATTTCCGGGATGTTGTTCGGATTTGGCAAAATAGAACAAACTTTCTGTAAAACTACGTCCGGCATAATAGCAGATTCCCACATTCTCTAGATGAGAGAAATTGCCTGGATCGAGCGTAGCAAGCTCTTTGTATATAGCTGCTGCCTGAATGTATTTCCCTTTTACAAATAGTGCATTCCCCTTAGCCATTAATCCCTTTAAATCACGGCTACCACCTCGCAACATTTTAGTCGTTGGATTTAAAAGCGCCGTATCTGCTGGGAATTTTTTTAGTGTATTTTCTAGTTGAGCCAATAGGTTTTTGTCTGCTCCTTGTTTCACCTCGAACATGCCTAGTAGGTATTGATTCCAGATTAGGGCGTTATCATTGTTAACGTCCAAAGAAACTTGCAACGCATGCTTTATCGTGTTTGTGTCCTTTAGTTTAGCCGACGTAAAAATTATATTCTTATAATAACTGGACGCTCGAGGCCAGGCATTAAATGCGCGCTTGGAATAGAAATGTGCTGAATCCATTTTGTTCAAGGAGGCATAAATGGAGGTGCGTAGGAAATCGTTATAATGCAAGAACGGGTTATCGCTTTCGCTTTCCTTCAACACTCGCAAAGCATCATCAAAACGTTTATCGCGAATGTAATAGCGAGAAAGCATCGCCTTCATGGGCAAGGTGGACGAAGAGAGGTTCGGAATATCTGGGAGTTTTTCCACATCGATGGTCGCCATCTTCGGATCCGCGTTTACTTCGCCCATCACGAATTTTTGGATCTTCAAAGACTCAAACGTTTCATTCGCGATGTAGATAGAAGGGATTAATAAGGCGACGCCTATAACAAGGTAGGCGATCGGTAAGGCGCGAAGATTAAGTGAAGTTTTGTCCAAAGGAATCAACACTAAGGCCGCCGCCAGCGACAGCATCGTCTGCATCGCCGTGCGCTCAGCCGGAAAGTTTAGTAGCGCATCCACGCCATAACAGGTAACGGCCAAAAAAGCAATGATGACCATCAGTTCGTCGCCGCGTTTTTGGTTTAAAAAATGAACCGTGTAATAAAGTAGGAGCAGGAACATCCCCGCGAAACAAAGTCCGCCCAGAAGACCTAAATCCGCAAACATCTCAATGAAATCATTGTGCGCATGGTAAGGCACAAATAGCTCATTCGCCACTTCGCGCTCGTAGGGAATCGAGGCTAATTTCCAGTTACCATAGCCAGCTCCTAAAAGGGGATTATGGGCCGCGTAATCTATGGCCGTTCCCCAGAGGTGAATACGGGAATTCTGTTCGCTAGCGATATTTATGTCGCCAATACGCTTCGTTACGGTACCATATCCTGTCTCCGTATCTTGTCCAGCAACGGCTAATTTCAAGCGCATATTCGCTGCAAAAATCGCTAAGACTGCGGGGAGCAAAACGAACAATAACGCCGGCTTTAAAGCCGCTCTATGTTTCCAAACAAGTCCGGTGAAAAATAAGACAATAATCAAAGCAAAACCCACATAGGTGGAGCGCGTGTTCATTAAAAAGAGACCAAACACCCCCATGCAAAGGGTGATGATTCCGGCGATTTTCCCTAGCCATTTGGCAGACATAATTACATACATCGCAAATGGAATCAGAATCAAAAGCGACGCCGCGGTCACATTCTTATTTCCATGGTATTTATTCAGCCCAAGGATGGCCGCGTCTAAATTCATCGTGCGCAGATTCGCCGAGAAAGTTTTCAAAACGTAAATGGAATCGAAAAATAAATACGCGGTAATGGCATATGCAATCCCCGTAAAAAGAAACGTGCGGTCTTGGTTATAATACAGAATCGAGAGATTCAAAAAGACGAAATAAGTG
>CAJCBY010000411.1 GCA_903960725.1 uncultured Cytophagaceae bacterium
ATTTATTGGTGTTACGCGGCGAACACGATTCGCGAAGTGCTTGGTTGAAATGGGGTCATAAGCCGAATGCGACAGGGTATGTTATCTATTCTGGTATAGCTCCAGATAAAATGTATACCTCAGTGCAGGTTTTCGGAAGTAATGAATATTATTTCAAATCGATGGATCGAGGCAAGACGTATTATTTCCAAATAGAAGCCTTCAACGAGAACGGAATAGGGGAACGTGGACCCATTATTGAGTCAAAATCAAGCCTTTGACCGGTTGATTTCGTATACCCCGATTAGCAAGACGACCATCGCAATGACTTGTGAAAGGTATACTTGTTCGCCATCAAAAACGCCCCAACCCACAGCTACGATGGGGATGATGTAGGTCACAGAACTAGCTACAATGGCATTCGTCCATTTGATCAACTGGTTAAATAAAACCATCGCGATCGCAGATCCGAAGACACCTAAAGAGCAAGCCGCTAAAAATGGCCACCAGGCTATTTTCTGAGCAAAAAATCCGGTGGAGGCTAATAGAATTAACGACAGAGGACCTATGGCCATGAATATACCTGAGGTAGATGTAAAGGGATTTAATCCAGAAAATTTCGTCTTGATGATGTGCAAATTGATACCATACAAGAAGGTAGCTAACACCACCCAAAGCGCATGGTAATTAAAGTCTAACTGAAAACCTTCTCCACCTACAATTAGCCCGAAACAACCGGCGATGCCTAGGACTATGCCTAGCATTTGACGCCATTGAAAACCTTGTTTAAACAAAAGAATTCCGACGATCAGTGTAAAAAGTGGCGTAAAGGCATTCAACATTCCAGACAAGGCGGAGGTCAGATGTTTTCCTGCTATGGAAAATAAGATGGCAGGTAGTAGATTTCCAGTCAAACCTGCTAACAAAAAACTCTTCCAATGCTCTTTTTTGACCTCGTGTCGTTGCTTTAAGAATACCGGAATAAAGAAGATGAAAGCTGCAAATATCCGCAGAGCCCCCACTTGCGGTGAACTGTAATAGGCTAAACTTTTCTTAACTAAAATGAACGAACTACCCCAAATTAACGATAGCGCGATAAAGGCTAAAATGACGAGTACTACGGGGGATTTATGTTTGTTTTCCATTAAGCGTGTAAGGGTTCTCCAGCATAATGCGCTGAGATTTCGTTTAGTATGCCTTTGATCTCCTCAAAGTCATAAGTCGTCACTAAACGGGTTCTGAAAGGTTTGAAATGATCCATCCCGCGGAAGTAATTCGCGTAATGGCGTCTCATTTCAACGATACCACCGTGGTTTCCTTTCCAACGAATAGAAAAATCCAAGTGGTCTAAGCAAACTTGCAGACGTTGTTGTAGGGTAGGAGGGTCTAAATGTTCTCCTGTGGCTAGATAGTGTTTGATCTCATTGAAAATCCAAGGATAACCAATCGATGCCCGACCTATCATAATGCCATCCACTTCATAACGATCGCGGTATTCTTTTGCCTTTTCCGGCGAATCGATGTCTCCATTTCCGAAAATTGGAATCTTAATCCGGGGGTTTTTCTTCACTTTAGAAATCAATTCCCAGTCCGCAGCACCTTTATACATCTGTACACGCGTTCTTCCGTGAACGGTAAGTGCCTGTATTCCAATATCTTGAAGACGTTCAGCCACATCTTCGATGTTTTTTGTAGAGTCATCCCAGCCTAAACGAGTTTTAACAGTGACAGGTAGGTGGGTGGCATCGACAACAGCTTTGGTCATCGCTACCATTTTGGGAATATCTTGCAATAAAGCGGCTCCAGCGCCTCTACAGGCTACTTGTTTCACTGGACAGCCATAATTTATGTCAATTAAATCAGGTCCTGCCTTCGTAGCAATTTCCGTACAAGACGCCATCGTTTCGATAGAACTGCCAAAAAGTTGGATCCCGATCGGACGTTCGTATTCAAAAATATCGAGTTTTTGAACGCTTTTTGCCGCATCGCGAATCAGTCCTTCAGAGGAAATAAATTCAGTATACATCAAATCAGCGCCGTTTGCCTTGCAGACCGCACGGAAGGGTGGATCCGAGACGTCCTCCATAGGGGCTAAAAGCAATGGGAATGAGCCTAGCTCGATGTTACCTATCTTTACCATTCTGATTAAAAATTCCGTAAATTTACGAGCATTATGGTAGATAACAATTTTCAAGGCCCCGAACGTTACCTCGGTTTGCTGTCTAAAATTCTAATATTATTCGGATTTTTCCTTTTAGGAGGCTTTATCGGCCAATTTATTGGTTTATTATCCGTCGTTTTAATTGTTGGATTTCCCACTCAGGATGTAAATCAATTCCAAAAATCGGTCTTGGATTTTATGGCTCATCCCCAAAACTACGACGGAGCCTTCCGAGCGATGATGGCGATGCAGTGGTTTTCGGCTCTTTTTACCTTCGTTGCGAGTTCATGGGCTTATTTGCGTTGGTCAGAAAAGCGTGATTTAAATTCCCTTTCCACTAATCCCAGCCCAGATTACCGCATCTTTTTGTGGTCGATCATCACAATATTAGTAGGCATGCCGCTGCTTGAATTTATAATTCAATGGAACCAATCCTTGGTTTTGCCTGCCGGATTTGAGGAGACGGAAAGGTGGATGCGTGCTTCGGAAACCCAGCTTGCAGAATTGACAAAGTTTTTAGTCAATTTCCAAAGTCCTGCTGATTTTGTAATTGGTTTAGCTGTCATTGCAGGATTAGCTGCTTTAGGAGAGGAATTGTTTTTTAGAGGTGTAGTACAGAATTTGTTAGAACGCTACGTAGGTAATCATCATGTAGCTATTTGGGCTTCAGCTGCGATATTTAGCTTTATACATTTTCAGTTTTTTGGCTTTTTCCCGCGCTTGTTGTTAGGTGCATTTTTTGGTTATTTATACGTTTGGAATCGAAATATTTGGATTCCCATCATCGCGCACTTCTTTAACAATGGATGGGCGTTAACGATGCAATATATGTACCAGCAGAAGCAAATTACGGTGGATCCAGAGAAATTGGGTGAAATTACACCTTGGTGGTCAGTGGTGATTTCTTTGGCTTTAGTCGTGTTTTACATTCGTAGACTGCATAGCTTTCAATTAGAAAAATAAGGATTATGGGATTAAGAGATAGGTCTAATTTACAGCAACGCGTAATAGCAGCTATTATAGCTGTACCGTTTTTGCTTTTCTGCGTGCTGTTTAGTGACTATACTTTTCTGGGCCTTTTCTTATTAATAGGAGCGGCTGCACAGCTAGAATTCTATAAATTAGTGGGAAGCATTAGTGATAATTTACCCTTGACATTTTACGGAACCTTTTGCGGCGTAGTGCTTCATTTGTTAACTTTTTTTATTGAGAAAGGGGAGATTGCCTATTCAAACTACTATATTCTTTCTCCGTTATTAGCGTTAATTTTCTTCATTAAGTTGTACAATGCGAAAGACGAAAAGCCCTTCAAAAACATCGCCTATACCTTCTTAGGCATTATTTATGTCGCTCTTCCCTTTGCTCTATTAACGGTTTTAGCCTTTCTGAAAAACGAAACATATGATCCTCAAGTCATCTTAGGTTGTCTTTTCCTTTTGTGGGCGAGTGATTCAGGAGCGTATTTTGCCGGAACGAAATTTGGCAAGACGAAACTCTTCGAACGCGTCTCACCTAAGAAATCTTGGGAAGGAAGTATCGGTGGATTGATCGCAGCGATGATTGTGGCCTATGTACTTTCGATTTATTATACGAGTTATGAGTCTTGGCAATGGTTTGGAATCGGAATTATCATTGTGGTGGCGGGTACTTACGGTGATCTAGTCGAATCATTATTCAAGCGAAGTATCAATATAAAAGACTCAGCAGACACGATTCCGGGTCATGGTGGATTTTTAGATCGTTTTGATGGCTTGTTGTTATCGATTCCATTTATCATTACATTTTTGAAGTTATTTCCAAGCGCGAAGCTTTAACACGCTTTAACAGCATCGAATACATTTTTTGTTTAATTTCGGCTTTATGAAAAAACGATTGGCTGTTCGTGTTTTGGGTGTCTTGGCATTTTGCCTTCTCTCCTTAACTGTCTTTTCGCAAGGGCAGGACAAAACAGTCTTATTTAAGGGTCGAGTGGTGGCATCTAGTAATGCAGAATTCCTCCCTTTGGCCTATGTCTTTAATCCTCAAGCTGGTCGTGGCGCTTTAAGTGATAATTTTGGCCAAGTCGATATGTATGTTTTTCCTGGAGATAGTCTAGTGATTTCTTATATCGGTTATCAAAAAAAATATTACATTGTACCGCGTGATACGGAATTAGTTCACCAAGTGATCATTCCAATGGAGGAGATGACTACCATGCTGCGTGAAGTGAAGGTATTCCCGCATTCAAGTGAGGAGGAATTCAAGAAGGCTTTCTTAGCGATGGAATTACGTGATGCACAAGAGCGTGAAAACGTAAGAAAAAATCTAGAGCAGTCTAAATTAAACGTATTTGCTTTGCAAGCAGGCATGGGGGCATCCTCGAACTTCCGAAATTTTTCCGATATGATGATTTCGTCTCAGGCGAATAAAAATTTCTTCAACAATCCTACCTTGGCCTTAACGAATCCATTCGCTTGGATAAATTTCATCAAATCGATTAAGAATGGGGATTTGAAAAAGAAGGATTACAAGAAGGCCTATGAGTTCATGCCTAAGGAGAATTTGAATCGCCAAATGTTCCTACGTAACCTGAAAACCAATTAGGGCCAGCATTCTGCCTGTCAGCCCCTTTTCAGTGCGATGCGAAAAGAAGTCTGCATTGTTTTCCACCGTGCAGTATGGATCTACCTCCAGTTGTTGAATTCCTAAAGCCTGTAATTGTGCTGCATTCGCCGCTTTCAAATCGACATGCCATTTCGCTCCTTTGCGTGTTTTAAACGCCTCATCAAACTGGGCTGCGACTTCGTCTCCCACCTCAAAATGCGCCAAACTAATGCAGGGGCCTATGTATGCAAGGATGTCTGACGGATTAGACCCTCGATTTTCAATCATGCGTTTAGCTGTTTTTTCAACGATTTTAGCAACTGTCCCTTTCCATCCGGCATGTACCGC
>CAJCBY010000412.1 GCA_903960725.1 uncultured Cytophagaceae bacterium
AGGTTTATCCGTGAATGTATATCTAGAAGATTGGAGCAACGGGATGCGCAATAGTGCAGACTATGTGTTTCAATACTTGGATTTTTTAATGACACAAAATGTTAATCGCGTTTTGTTACCAGATACCTTAGGTATTTTAACTCCTTATGAGGTTTCGGATTTCATCAAGCAACTAGTTTCTCGTTATCCTACCACTCATTTTGACTTTCATGCGCATAATGATTATGATCTAGGAACAGCTAACGCCTTAGAAGCGGTGCGTTGTGGCGTTCATGGATTACACCTAACCGTTAATGGAATGGGTGAACGTGCTGGAAATGCACCTTTAGCTAGTGTTATTGCGGTTTTAAACGATTACCAAAAGGATGTGAAGACATCTGTTTGTGAAAAGTCACTCTACCGGGTTAGTAAGTTAGTGGAAACATTCTCAGGTTTTCGTATTCCGGTAAATAAGCCGGTGGTTGGAGAAAATGTCTTTACTCAGACCGCTGGTATACATGCTGATGGAGATAAGAAGAATAATCTCTACCACAATGATTTAATGCCAGAACGTTTTGGACGTGAACGTAAATACGCTTTAGGTAAGACGTCTGGTAAAGCAAATATTGAGAATAATCTAGCGGCTTTAGGTATTCAATTATCTGATCAGGATCTTAAGCTAGTAACACAGCGCATTATTGAATTAGGGGATCGAAAAGAAGTGGTTACCCAAAATGACCTGCCTTATATCATTTCTGATGTATTAGATAGTAATTCAATTGATGAGCGCGTTCAAGTATTGAATTATGTGCTGACTCATTCTAAAGATTTACGTCCTTCTGTTACGCTAAAGATTTCCATTAATGGGGAGATTTTCGAGGAACACGCACAAGGGGATGGCCAATACGATGCTTTTATGAAAGCGTTAGGTATCATCTTTGAAAAGCATGGGAAGATTTTACCTGTATTAAAAGATTATGCTGTTCGAATTCCTCCAGGAGGGGATTCAGATGCACTTTGTGAGACGATTATTACGTGGTCTCATGCTGGCAAGGAGTTAATTACGAGAGGTTTAGATTCTGACCAAACGGTTTCAGCCATTAAGGCCACTCAAAAAATGTTGAATTTGATATAATTAAAATACCAATGGCGAAGAAGCACATATTAATTGTTCCAGGTGATGGAATTGGTCAAGAAGTGACCGAAGTAGGAAAGAAAGTATTAGAAAAGATTGCTGCTAAGTTTGGGCATGAATTTACGTATGATGAAGCTTTAATTGGTCACGTGGCAATAGAGGCCACTGGCGATCCTTTGCCAGCGGAGACTTTAGCTAAGATGAAAGCGTCTGATGCGGTTCTTTTTGGAGCAGTAGGTCACCCGAAGTACGATAATGATCCTTCAGCTAAGGTTCGTCCTGAGCAAGGCCTATTAAAAATGCGCAAAGAATTAGGGTTGTACGCAAATCTTCGTCCAATTAAGTTGTTTGATGAATTATTAAGCGCGTCTAGTATTAAGCCAGAAATTCTTAAGGGAGCAGACATCTTATTCTTTCGTGAATTGACTGGGGATATCTATTTTGGAGAAAAAGGCCGTAAAAATAATGGCGATACCGCATATGATGTGGCTGAATATAGTCGTTACGAGGTAGAGCGTATTGGTCGTAAGGCTTTTGAGGCTGCACGCACACGTAAGAAGCATTTAGTTTCTGTTGACAAGGCGAATGTTTTAGAATCCTCTCGTTTATGGAGGGAAGAGATCCAAAAATTAGCGTTGGAATACCCAGACGTAACGGTGGAATACCAATTTGTAGACGCCACGGCTATGCTTTTAATTAAGGACCCGAAGCGTTTTGATGTAGTGGTAACGGCGAACTTATTTGGCGATATCTTAACGGATGAAGCATCTCAAATTGCTGGTTCGATGGGCATGTTAGCTTCAGCCTCCATCGGTGATGGAACCGGTGTTTATGAGCCTATTCACGGTTCAGCACACGATATCACGGGAAAAGGCTTAGCGAATCCAATGGCATCAGTTCTATCGGCTGCCCTTTTATTAGATATTTCTTTCGGAATGAAAGCTGAGTCTGAAGTGGTCATTAATGCGGTAGACCAAGTATTGAAAAAAGGTTACCGTACAGGCGATATCGCTGATTCAACCACAGATAAATCAATGATCTTAGGAACGGAGGCCATCGGCGAGGAGATTCTAAAATTGATTTAATCGAATTAACTTGTATTTTTATGCTCGGTGTCCATGGATGCTGAGCATTTTTTATAACTAGACTATTTATCTATGAAGCACCTTTTATTAATACTCCTTACATTTTCTTTATTTGCCCAAAACCCTAAAGAGACTATCCAGGTCACTGATTTATTGAAAATCAAGACTGCTGGTAGACCACTCGTATCTCCCAAAGGAAATCAGTTTATCTACACCGTTACTTCGATTGTGGATGATCCAGATAAGAAGAGCGATTTTGTATACCAAACTCATCTGTATCTTGGTAATCTTCAAACAGGTGAATCAAGAGCTTTAACCTCCGGAAAAAACTCCATTTCATCTCCGTCTTGGAGTCCAGATGGTAATAAAATAGCCTTTTCAAGAGATATGGGTTCTAAATCCCAGGTATATGTTTTGGATTTAGCAGGAGGGGAGCCTCAAGCCATTACGAGTTTGCCTTTTGGGGTTTCTAATCCGGTTTGGTCTTCTTCAGGCCAAGAGATCTATTTCCAATCTTCTTTTACAGTGAAAGAATTCCTGGTTGATTCAATTTATAATAAGAAAGGTTTATTGCCTTCTTGGACTTTGGAAAAACCGATGCTTTCAGGTGCATCTAAAAAAGTGAAGCCAAATCCAAATGGAAACATCGACGAGGTACGTTCCTATTTAGCTCAAAATGAGCTAGACAAAAAAGCTAAAGTGATTAATCGGTTAAATTTCCAAGAGGAGAGCACTACGTCCTCTGAAATTTCTTTGCCTGCATATTTCAAAACTACTTTAACGGGTAAACCTGTTTTATTGAATAACCCTTTCACACGTTGGTCGGATGTGGAAATAGCATCTAATGGTATGTATGCCGTTATTCCTGCAGATTCTTTAGCACATCCGGATAAGGTGTTGGATTCTTATATTGGATTAGGTTCTAAAGTTATCTACCAAAAAGTGGGTTACCGTATGTCTAATTTATCCTTATCGCCCTCAGAAAAATGGTTAGCCTTTCAAGAGACTAAATCGACAGGTGTACAAAATGGCACTTTACAAATTATTTCCACATCGAACCCTGGCTCGATTGTTAAGGTTCCCCTTGATAGAGTCATTACACAGGTTAAGTGGTCATCAGATGAGAGCAAGCTTTATTTTACGGCGCAAAACAAAGGCGGAGCTCCGCTTTATGTGTATGATTTAGCCACAAAACAAGTCAAGCAAATCACAGACGCTAATACGGGTATTTTGGGTTTTGATGTAACATCATCTGGATTTGTGTATGCCAAAACAGGTATAGAAAATCCCTCAGAAATCTACCAGCAAATGGCTGATTCAGTGAGAACATTCACCTCCTTAAATACAGGTTGGTTAGCTTCGAAAAATATTGTTCGACCTACTAAGCACTCCTTTAAGAATTCGAAAGGACATGAAGTAGACTATTGGGTAATGAAACCAGTTGGCTATGAAGCCGGCAAAAAATATCCACTCGTTTTGGAAATTCACGGTGGCCCATCTGCCATGTGGGGAACAGGTGAAGCGAGTATGTGGCATGAGTTTCAGTATTATGCTTCCAAAGGAATGGGTATCGTTTATGCGAATCCACGCGGCTCTGGTGGTTATGGTTCGGAATTTCTAGCAGCTAATGTGAAAGATTGGGGAGCAGGTCCTACTTCGGATGTGATGAAGGCATTAGATTTGACCATCGCTGAAGGCTGGGCAGATACAACACAGTTAGCGGTGACTGGTGGATCCTATGCAGGTTATCTAGTTACTTGGATTGTGGGTCATACAAATCGATTTAAAGTAGCTTGTTCGCAACGGGGTGTTTATGAGCTATCAACCTTTATGGGAGAAGGCAATGCCTGGCGTTTAGTGCCTAACTATTTTGGTGGATATCCTTGGGAAAAAGCGACAAAAGCAATTTTAGACCGTGAATCACCCTATACCTATGTTCAAAACATTAAAACTCCTTTGTTAATCTTCCATGGTGAGAATGATTTGCGTACGGGGGTAATTCAAAGTGAAATGCTCTATAAAAGTCTCAAAGTACTAGGACGCGAAGTTGAATATGTACGTCATCCTGGTGGAACTCACGAGTTAACTCGTTCAGGTAATAACCGTCAGCGCATCGATCAGATGTTGAGGACGTATGAGTTTTTTGGGAGGTATTTGAAAATACAATAGAAGATAATAGATTAGAGAGTATAGAGTACAGATAAAATTAACTATCTCTACTTTATACGCTCTACTCTATACTCTATACTCTATGCTCTGAGATTTTATTTTAAAGCATAAAGCACAAAGAATAAAGTTGGTTAACAAAAAAGGGAGCGATGCTCCCTTTTTTGTTTCTTTTAGAGGATTTTAATTAAACACGGTTACAAATTATTGCGCAGCACAATTTAAACCGTGATTAATTAAAATAGCGCCAATCCTCTCCACCATTCACCTTCAACAAGCATTGGTAAATAAGGTCGATCACCGCATTCATATCGTCTTTTGCAATCGTTTCAACTGTGGTGTGCATGTATTTTAAAGGTAAGCTAATTAGGGCTGAGGCAACGCCCTCGGTTGCATAAGCGAACGAATCCGTGTCTGTACCAGTGGAGCGGGATATGGCTTGTCTTTGGAAGGCAATCTTATTTTCGTCTGCCACATCGATGATGAAATCGCGCACATTGTTTTGAACAGCAGGACCATAACAGATAACAGGACCTTTTCCGCAAGACATATCACCTTGAGTCTTCTTATTGTACATAGGGGACTGAGTGTCATGGGTAACATCGGTAATAAAGGCCAAATCTGGTTTCAATCGGCGAACTATCATTTCTGCACCGCGAAGACCTATTTCTTCTTGTACGGAATTGACCACATATAAAGTGTAGGGAAGGGTGATGTTATTTTCTTTTAATCTTCTAGCTACTTCTGCGATCATATATCCGCCAATGCGGTTGTCTAATGCGCGTCCTACTAGATATTTGCCATTTAATTCCATCAAACCGTCCTCGAAAGTGACGACGGTTCCTACGTGTATGCCCATTTCCTCAACTTCCTTTTTATTTGCAGCACCGCAATCGATGAAGATGTCTGCGATGGCTGGGGCTTTGTCTTTGGCAATATCACGAACATGAATGGCTGGCCACCCAAAAATTCCTTTTACTATTTTATCTTTTGTATGAATATTTGCGCGCATTGATGGGGCAATCAAGGCATCTGAACCACCGTTTCGACGTAGAAATAAGTAACCGTTATCGTCTATGTAATTCACGAACCAAGAGATTTCATCCGCATGAGCTTCTATAACTACTTTATAGGGTTGACCTGGATTAATGACACCTACAGCAGTTCCGTACGTATCAATGATTTTTTCGTCGATGAAAGGTTGAATATAATCTAACCAAATTTTTTGCCCACTTGCCTCAAAGCCAGTTGGCGAAGCATTGTTTAAATAGGAGTATAAAAATTCGTTTGCGTTCATAGGTGCTTTTATTTTATTTATCTAAGTCTCAAATTTACGTTTTTATTGGATTTTTAATGTCAAAATTTGAGGTAAAAAGAGAGAAAGATTGTATTTTTGAATGTTAAGTAGTCTAAGCTTTTATAATACGATAGAGATGAAAAAAATAGCAGTGTTTACATCAGGTGGGGATGCCCCTGGAATGAACGCATGTATCCGTGCCATCGTTCGCGGTGCGGCGTACCATGGGGTAGAGGTTTTTGGTATTGTGCGTGGTTACAATGGTATGATTAAAGGTGATATAATACCACTTAATTCACAATCTGTGAGTAATATCATTCAACGCGGAGGTACAATATTAAAGTCAGCTCGGTCTAAAGAGTTTATGACAACAGAAGGTCGTCAAAAGGCCTATGATAAGCTTCAAGAATTTGGAATTGAAGGTTTAGTGGCGATCGGTGGAAATGGAACTTTTACAGGGGCTGAGATTTTTTATAATGAGTTTAAAATACCAACGGTAGGAGCTCCAGGAACGATAGATAATGATTTGTATGGTACAGATTATACGATAGGTTTTGATACAGCGGTAAATACAGCTCTCGATGCAGTAGATAAAATACGTGATACTGCAGACTCTCATGATCGAGTGTTCTTTATAGAAGTGATGGGACGCGATTCAGGATATATTGCTATTCAATGTGCGATTGCTGGTGGTGCTGAATCTGTTATGATACCTGAGAATTTGACGTCAGTAGATGAAATATCTGCGATTCTTCAAAAAGGATTTGATAAGAAAAAGTCATCTTCGATTGTTGTGGTGGCTGAGGGAGATGAGGAAGGGAATGCTCAGATTGTAGCTAAGAAGATAAAAGATAAAATGGGGGAAAACCTGGATATAAGGGTGACCACTTTAGGGCACATTCAAAGAGGGGGAATTCCGACAGCATCTGACCGTATTTTGGCAAGTCGACTTGGTTTGGGTGCTTTAGAAGGTTTATTGCGTGGGGAGAAAAATGTGATGGCAGGGGTTGTGAATAACCAG
>CAJCBY010000413.1 GCA_903960725.1 uncultured Cytophagaceae bacterium
GACCGCGATGCCTATGAAGACTTGATCGGTTTAGGCTCGCACGAACTATTTCACGTTTGGAACATCGCAACGATTCGCCCTAAAGAATTGTTTCCCTATGCCTACGATCGCGAAACTCCATTTTCTACCGGTTGGGTGGTAGAGGGAATCACGACCTATTTAGGGGATTGGTTTCTGTATGAATCGGGCGTTTGGACTCGGCAAGAATACTTGGCCGGTTTATTAGGGAACTTGAAATTGCATTTTGATCGCGATGCTAATGCGCAGCAGTCGTTGGAGGAAAGTTCCATCGATTTATGGTTGGACGGCTACGGGACGAGTTTGCCTAACAAGCGGGTGTCGATCTATTACAAGGGGGCAGTGGTTGCTTTGGCTTTGGACCTAAAACTGCAATCCAAAAACGGTAAATCTCTGCGCGATGTGATGCTGGCTATGAATGCGGAATTCGGACAGCTGAAAAAAGGGTATAGCAAAGCCGATTTCATCCGCATTTGCGAGGAGGTTTACGGGGAATCGCTAGCGGATTTCTTCCAAAACTATGTCGAAAAATCAACCGATATTACTACAGATTTACAGGCGATTATTGCAAAATCAGGATTAAAATTTGAAGATGATAACGCTAAAGGCTGGACATTAGTGGATTATAACGCAATTTAATTGCGTATCATTTCTTTCAAGTATATATTTTGTCATTTTAGTAGCTACTATTTTTCCTGAAAGTTTAGGAATTTTACTACAATGATAGAATTTCCTACTTTAATTCGAAAGGCTCGATTAGACAAAGGCTATAGCCAAGATTACGTTTCAACTGAAATAGGGATCACTTTATCCGCCTACTCTAAAATCGAACGTGGTTTAACAGACCCGTCTTTGAGCCGAATGAAGCAAATCGCTGCTGTTCTTGAAGTAGATTTATCTTTACTATTTAAGCCAAAAGATTACCCCCATTTCTCCGGTGTCGCCGACCCCGGCGGTTCAACCGCTCCCGTTTCTCGTTATGAATTTGAAGCCTATGTAGGCCTCGTTCGTGACCTTCAAGAACAACTGCGGAATTTGAACGATCGCCTCCTTTAATCCCCCTTTTTCATTGCGGAATCAGGGCTTATGCCTAAATTGCACGTTCAAAATCAATTCCTATGTTGAATAGACCGCGTCGTAACCGTTCCAGTGCCGCTATCCGTACGATGGTGGAGGAAAATCGCCTTTCGGTGAAGGATTTATTATTCCCTCTTTTTGTAATGGACGGTTCTGCCACTAAAACCGAAATCAAGTCGATGCCGGGCATTTACCGCTACACGACGGACTTGTTATTGAAAGAAATCGAGGAGTGTTTGAATCTAGGAATTACCTCTTATGCCCTTTTTCCACAGGTTGCAGAAGACCGCAAGGATACGTTAGCGACTGAATCCCACCGCCAAGGAAGTTTGTATTTAGAAGCCATTCACGCCGTGACGAGCCGTTTCCCAGAGATTTCGATGTTAACGGACGTGGCGATGGATCCGTATAGTTCAGATGGACACGATGGGATTGTTCGCGGCGGCGAAATTTTAAACGATGAGACCTTAGAAGTGTTGGCCAAAATGGCCGTAGCACAAGCCCAAGCCGGATCAAAACTGATCGGTCCCTCAGATATGATGGATGGCCGCGTGGGTTATTTACGTGAATCTTTAGACGATGCCGGTTTCACGAATGTGGGTATTATGGCCTACAGCGCGAAATATGCGTCAGCCTTTTATGGACCTTTCCGGGATGCGTTAGAGTCTGCGCCTAAATTTGGCGATAAAAAGACCTACCAAATGAACCCCGCAAACAGCCGCGAAGCCCTGCGCGAGGCGGAATTAGATGAGTTAGAGGGAGCGGATTTCTTGATGGTAAAGCCGGCTTTGGCCTATTTAGACATCATTTCTTTACTCCGCGACAATACCAATTTACCGATCGCCGCCTACAATGTTTCAGGTGAATATGCGATGGTCAAAGCAGCCGCAGCAAACGGCTGGATCGACGGCGAGAAAGCGATGTTAGAAAGTTTACTCTCCATGAAGCGCGCTGGAGCTCAGGTCATTTTGACCTATTTTGCCAAAGAATTTGCCCAATTAAAAATATCATAACATGTCGTCAGACCGTTACATGCAACGAGGCGTTTCTGCCTCAAAAGAAGATGTTCATAAAGCCATTGCGAACCTAGACAAAGGTCTTTTCCCTCAGGCATTCTGTAAAATCTCCCCAGATATCTTGGGCGGTGATGCAGACTATTGCAACATCATGCACGCGGATGGGGCAGGTACGAAGTCTTCTTTGGCCTACTTATACTGGAAAGAAACCGGTGACATCTCCGTATGGCGCGGCATCGCGCAAGACGCGGTGGTGATGAACACGGACGATTTAATCTGCGTGGGCGCTACAGACCAAATGTTACTTTCCAGCACCATCGGCCGCAACAAAAACTTAATTCCAGGCGAGGTCATTGCCGAAATCATCAACGGAACCGAAGAAGTATTACAAATGCTTCGTGATAACGGCATCGGCATTTACTCCACCGGCGGCGAAACGGCAGACGTAGGTGATTTAGTGCGCACGATTATCGTGGACAGCACGGTCATCGGTCGCATGAAACGTTCGGACGTCATTTCAAACGGCAATATCCAAGCAGGCGATGTGATCATCGGCTTAGCCTCAGATGGCAAAGCGAATTACGAAACGACCTATAACGGCGGAATGGGAAGCAATGGCTTGACTTCCGCACGTCACGACGTGTTAGGGAAATACCTAGCAAATAAATACCCAGAAAGCTTTGACCCATCCGTCCCCTCGGATTTAGTGTATTCCGGCTCTCGCAACTTGACGGAAGCGGTGCCCGGAACTCCTTTAAATGTAGGTCAATTGATCCTTTCCCCTACGCGTACCTACGCGCCAGTGGTGAAGGCCTTATTGACAGAATTACGTCCTCATTTGCACGGAATGGTGCATTGTTCTGGTGGAGCGCAGACGAAAGTGATGC
>CAJCBY010000414.1 GCA_903960725.1 uncultured Cytophagaceae bacterium
CCAAGACGCGCAAGCTAGATCCCGTAAAAACGAATTTTAATCCGGATAAAAACGGCAGCTTGAAATACCTGTATGGGGAGGAGGCATTAAATGCCATTAAAGTAGCTCCAGGATATAAAATCGAGCTATTTGCTTCGGAAGAGGAATTCCCGAATTTGGCCAAACCGGTTCAAATGACGTTCGATAATAAGGGCCGACTCTGGGTGGTTTGTATGCCTTCTTATCCACATTACAAGCCGGGGGATCCGAAACCTAACGATAAAATCATCATTCTTGAAGATACAAATCAGGATGGAAAAGCGGATAAGGAAACGATTTTTGCCGAAGGTTTACACGTGCCGGTGGGCATGGAAATCACGGAATTTGGGGTATTTGTGAGCCAAGGAACTAATTTGGTTTTATTGAAAGATACGAATGGGGATGATCGGGCGGATTCGAAGGAAGTCATTTTAAGTGGTTTTGATGACCACGATACGCACCATGAGATCTCTGCATTTGTGACAGACGAATCAGGCGCTATTTACATGGGAGAAGGCGTATTTTTACACACAAATGTAGAAACACCCTACGGTACTGTTCGCGCAACGAATGGGGGTTTTATGCGTTACAATCCTGCTAGGCATCATTTGGAGCGGGTAGCTCAGTTGTCAATCCCTAATCCATGGGGAATTGCCTTTGACAAATGGGGTCAAAACTTTTTTGCAGAAACCTCTGGACCAGACGTTCGCTGGATGATGCCCGGTTCCACTAAAAATCGCTACGGAGAAACAGGTCACAAGTCATTTACCTTAGTGGAAGAAAAACATTTAGTTCGCCCTACCTCCGGTTTAGAGTTTGTATCAAGTCGTCATTTCCCTGACAATGTGCAAGGGGATTTTCTAATCAATAATACCATTGGATTTTTAGGAATGAAACAGCACCAACTAATCGATGAAGGTACCGGATATAAATCAACGCACCGCCAAGATTTGATTGTGGGTGAAGATCGTAATTTCCGCCCGGTTGATATGGAATTTGCTCCCGACGGCTCACTTTATGTGATCGACTGGCACAATATTTTAATTGGTCACATGCAGCATAGTGCCAGGGATCCATTGCGCGATCACACCCACGGCCGTGTGTACCGCGTAACGTATCCGTCTAGGCCGTTAGTGACACCTGCCAAAGTTTATGGGGCATCTATCGATCAGTTATTAGATAATTTAAAATTGCCTGAATACAGAACGCGGTACCGGGTACGCAGAGAATTGCGTGGTCGTAAGGCTGCCGAGGTATTACCTAAAATTACGGCATGGGTGGCTAATTTGGATAAAAAGGATGCTGATTATGAGCACCATGTATTAGAGGCGCTGTGGGTTTCTTGGGGATTAAATAAGGTAGACCAAAAACTACTCAACCAGTTACTGCAATCAAAAGATTACCATGTTCGTGCCGCAGCCGTTCGAGTCTTGCGCTACACAGGTCATCAAGTAAAGAATCAAGCGGCGCTATTAGCAAAAGCAGTGGAAGATAAACACGGGCGTGTTCGAATGGAGGCATTTGTGGCTGCCTCTTGGTTACCTAAACAAACCGCATTGCCCCTGTTAGCTTTGGCAAAAAAACACCCCTTAGACCCTTGGATGGATAAACCATATGAAATAGCCGTCGCTCATGCGAGTGGAGTGAACGTGGTTAAAAATAAAGAAGCGGCATTAGTTTCAACGCTAAAAGGGAAAGATTTAGAATTGTATACCGCTGGCCAAAAATTGTATGCGAAAGATGGTTATTGTACTACCTGCCATCAGACCAACGGGAAAGGACTTCCTTCGTCTGGTTTTCCGCCCTTATCTAATTCTATTTGGGTGACAGGAAACCAAGAGCGTTTAATTAAATTAGTGCTCAAGGGAATCATGGGGCCTATGGAATTGAATGGCGTTAAATATGCCGGCCAGGTTCCAATGACCCCTTATGGCGGCTTAATGTCTGATAAAGAGATTGCGTCAGTTCTTACCTATATTCGAAATTCGTTTGGAAATAAAGCAACGGCTATCGACCCCGAAAAAGTAAAGGAAGTACGCGCTAAAATTGCTAGCAAACAGGATTTATATAATGCCAATATGCTATTATCTGAACACCCTATCGAGAAATAATCATGAAAAAACTACTTCATATTAGTCTTACAATTGTACTTATTTTGTCGGCATGCATGCCAATTTTTTCGCGTGAAGATGGCCCTGCAAAAGCGAAAAAGCCTCTGGTGGTATTTGTTTGTGGTGACCATGAATACTCTGGCGAGAGTACGCTTCCCTTATTAGCAGCGGTTTTGGAAAAACAATATGGCTTTCGAACGAAGGTGTTAAAATCGTTTCCGGATCAAAATGCTGAGCGAGATATTCCCGGTTTAGAAATATTCGCGGAGGCAGATTTAGCCGTATTTTTTCTTCGCTGGCGCCTACTCCCAGCAGATCAAGTGGCTCACATAGAGGCCTACTTACAATCTGGAAAGCCCATCTTGGGATTTAGGACAAGCACACACGCGTTTAACTATCCAAAAACAGATC